>DATCDZ010000084.1:0-24137 GCA_036510395.1 Verrucomicrobiia bacterium | reverse complement strand
CATGCCGAAGGCTTCGGGCAATGCGCCTTTGGCCGTGCTGCATCCGTCCAGAAAGACGAAGCGGAACGAATGACGATTCGTTTGACCGTAAGGCATCGTGTGCAGCATATTGGCAATTTCGGTGTCCGAAATATAACGGTTGGTGTTCGCCGGATTGTAGCCAAGCCCATCCGGTCCGCCGTGCCCAAAATAAACCAGATTGCGCGAAAGCGGATCGTAAAGCGCATTTCGAAACGCCTGCCAGTCCGAATCGCCTTGCGGGTCGCTGGCATCACTATAGTGGAGCGCATGGGCATCCCAATTTCCATAGTCATCCTGCGAGGCAGGCGGGCTGACTTGCCAGCCAACTCCCATTGCCCCGCCAATAAATCCACTCAACTCGCCATACAAAAGCTCCGAGTTAATGAAGTTATCCCAGGCGTGTTGGGCGACGGCCACCCATGCACCGTGACCTGACCATTGCTCCCAGTGCTTGTAAATGGGCGACGTGGGCGGATCACTATAGGGAGTCGTGATATAGAAAGTGAAAAAATTGTCGTTCGTGTGAGCCACGCCGTCAGGCCCAACCAAATCCCACGTCACTGAAATGTCTCCGTCATCCGTGTGCCCGTCAAAAGTTCCAATATAAGAATGCTGGCTGTCATACACGTCAATATACCAGTCCACATTCGTATGCGCCGATGTCGCGCGGATGAGCAGCGAATTGCCCAATTCACCAAACTCCGGCATCCAGTTCGGGAAGGAAATTTCATTTGAGATCGTCACTGAAATGGGTGGGGAATCGGCTTCGGCAGGTGCTCCGCCGCTTTCTTCGTTTGTGCTGCTGCCAAATACATCCCATCTTGCGCTGGCGGAAATTTGGTGGACTCCATTGCTCATTTGTGTCGTGTCCACTTTCAACGCAAGCGGAAAATTGAACGGCGCTGTCTGTATCGAATTCCCAACCGGAGAATCATTTTCGGTCAGGCTGACCGTTGATAGAGTTCCAAAGCTGTTGGCGACTTCTATTGGAATGGTGACAATTCCCGAAAGTGTCATGCCATTCGTGATTCCAACCAGATGCGCTCCATCCCGCGCCACCTGGTAAAAGCCGTTGTATTGGTTTGTGTCTCCGCTTCCCGCATCCATTGGCCGGACTCCGCCGGCCTGCATGGTATCCATGGACGGCGCACTGATTGAATAGCCGTTGCCGCTCACCGATTCTCCGGTCGCGGGATCGAAAATGGTAAAACCGGACAAATCAAAACCAGACGGATAGATCATCAGCGGCGCGGCGCTGCCTGAACCACCTGCCGGCATGGCCATCAGCATATCGGGCGTGGTTGAGACTGGTGCCGACGATGCGCCGCTCATGCCACTTTGCATCATTGGCGAAATGTTGCCGCCCCCGCCGCCACCTGCTGGAACTGGCGGATATTGCACGATATTGGAATGGACAAAAACGGTGATATTCGTATCGCTTGCGGCGGCAAAATAATCCGTGAGGGTGAGCCACGAAGACTCTGGCGTCAAGGTGGGGCGATATTGAACGATATAGGTTTCGGTGTTCGTGCTTGGCCAAGACAAGACGACATTGGATGATTGCACGGAGATTTTTAGTCCTTCGATGGCGAAGGTTTGAATGGCGGATATAAACAACAGGCAGGACGCCCCGACAAGGATTTTTTGCTGAATGGTTTTCATAGGCTTTGATGTTTTGTGTTGATTAACGACGTTTGTAAGTGATTTCCAAAAAAAATGCAAGAAGAAAATAACGGCTGATAGCCGGTAGCATCCCCGCAACAAAGCAAACTAGATAATATGCTGTGGTATTTTCAAAAAAACTCTACAAAATTTTGGGAGAAAAAATTCGGACCGAACGCAAAAAGGTTCGTTTGAGTCAAGAAAAGCTGGCAGAGAAAGCTGATCTTAATCGTAATTATATTGGAGAAATTGAACGGGCAGAGAAAAAAATCACGCTGGAAACTCTTTGGAAAATTGCCAAAGCTTTAGGCGTTCGTATCCGCGATTTGGTCGCCGATTTGTAGGCGCTAAAGGTTTAGTGTAATTTTTTTCCGTGATTTTTGCGCGAATATCTTTCGTGTCGCGCCGCCCGGTGCGCGTCGGCTCTTCCCAAAACTTTGTTCTGCGCCGGCTTGAATTTCCGGATCGGCTCGACGGTTTTCGGACGCGCTTTGGGCACGATGACGATCGGACAGCCTTCGTAGCCGAATGCGCGGCGCAATTCCCCACCGAGATATTTTTTGTATTGGTCGGAAAAAAGCTCGTCGCGGTTGACGAACAGCAAAAATGCCGGGGGCGCCTGCCGCACTTGCGTCGCGTAAAAAAATTTCAGGCGATGGCCTTGCGCGCTGATCGGCTGGCGTTTCTCAACGGCGTCGTGCAACGTGCGATTGAGAATCGCCGTCGGAACTTTCTGCTGCAACTGCGCGGCGACGTAGCGCACCGCTTCCAGCAGCCTGTCCAGATGAAAACCGGATTTTGCGGACGTGAAAATCACCGGCGCGTAGTCGAGAAAGAACAATTTTTCCTGCACCCACCCGGCAAATTCGCCGAGCGTTGTCATGATTTTCGGCGCGGAACGGTTTTCCTTTTTCTCGCGCGAGACAATTTCCTCTTTTCGCTTCGCGCGGATTTTTTCCTCGAACAAATCCCATTTATTGACAACCAAAATGCAGGCGCGGCGGTTCTCTACGATGTGGTCGGCTATTTTTTTGTCCTGCTCCAGAATTCCGGCCTCGGCGTCCAAGACCAGAATCGCGATGTCGCAGCGCGCGATGGATTCTTCCGAGCGCTGGACGCTGAAAAACTCTACCGAGTCGTCAATTTTGCGCGCCTTGCGGATGCCCGCCGTGTCCACAAGCACATATTTTTCGCGCACGCCTGCGGTCTCGACCTCGAACGGCACGTCCACCGCATCGCGCGTCGTGCCGGGAATCGGGCTGACAATGACGCGCTCGGATTTCGTGAGCGCGTTGATGATGGACGATTTGCCGACGTTGGGGCGGCCGACAATCGCCAGTCGTAACGGGCCTTTTTTGCGCGGCGCAATCTCTTGCGAGTCAGCAGTCAGTAGTTCGTGGTCGGCGGCGGGAACATCCGCATCGTCCATGCTGCTGGCTGCTGGCTGCTGACTGCTGACTGCGGGCAAAAACGCCGTCGCCGCATCCAGCAAATTCTGGATGCCCTCGCCGTGAATCGCGCTGACGGGGAAAATTTTCTCGAAGCCGAGCCGGGAAAATTCCGTCACCGCGCCTTCGAGCCGGTGCGTGTCCACTTTGTTGACCGCGACCAAAACCGGTTTGCCGCTGGTTCTTAATTTTGAGGCCACTTCGCGATCCAGCGGCACAATGCCTTCCTGCACATTGACGACGAGAATAATCGCGCTCGCAGAGTCAATCGCGATTTCCACCTGTTCAAGCGCGGCCTTGACAATCACGTCGTCGGATTTTTCGCGGCGCAGCAGGCCGATGCCGCCGGTGTCCACGAGCGTAAAGGATTTTCCGTTCCACTCGGCCTCGACGCTGACGCGGTCGCGCGTGACGCCGGGCTGGTCGTGGACAATCGCAATGCGCTTTTTGACGATGCGGTTGAAGAGCGCGGATTTGCCGACGTTGGGGCGGCCGACGATTGCGATTAAATTTGACACAAATGCAGGATAGGAAATTTCGGCGGCGGCGGGAATGAAAATGAATTGCAGCGGCGGCCTTCCGGCTCAAAACTCATGAAATGCGGTGGAATTCAAAACACCATCGGCACGCCTTCGTCGAGGATTTTTATTTGCCGCGTCAGGTTTTCCCTCGCCGCGATTTCCAGCAGCCAGCGCGGCGGCTCGGCCAAATCCTCGAACGACAATTTGAATGTCCCATAGTGCATCGGCACGAAACATTTCGCGTCCAAATCCTTGAACGCCTTGATCGCCTCGTCCGGCCCCATGTGGACGCGACGGAAAGTTTCCGGGTAATATGCGCCAATCGGCAGCAGCGCGATTTCCGGTGACAATTTCCTGCCGATTTCCTTGAAGCCGTGAAAATACGCGCTGTCGCCCGCGTGATAAATTTTCCGCCCTTGATGCTCCAGCACAAATCCGCCGTAGCCGCGATGCGCGTCGTGCAGCGTCCGCGCGCCCCAATGTTTGCTCGGCGTGAACGTCACCTTCCAGTCGCCCTGCGAAAAACTTTCCCAATGCTCCAGCTCGATGACGCGCGAGAAGCCGAGATTGTGCGCCAGATCGCCGACGCCACGCGGCATCACGCCGATTTTCGGATGCGGCAGTTTTCTCAAAGTCGGCTTGTGAAAATGATCGAAGTGCGCGTGCGTCAGCAAAACCAGGTCAACCGGCGGCAAATCTTTTATCTTCAGTCCGGCGCGTTTGATGCGTTTCAGGAGAAAAAGCCAGTTCGCAAAATTCGGGTCGATCAGCACGTTCAAGTCCGTGAACTGGATGAGAAACGACGCGTGGCCGATCCAGGTGATGGCGACCTCGCCGTGCTTGAGTTTTGGAAAGACCGGGCGGCGCGGCTGGCCGTGGCGCGGCGTGAACCAGCCCTTCAGGATCAGCTCCTGGAAAAAAGTGCGCGGGTTGAAATGCTTCGCCGGCGTCAAGTCCTTGAACGAGCGCGGCAGTTTCCGGCGCGGCGCGGGACGGCTGGATTTTTCTTTCGTCATCGGCGATTAGACTTTAGCACCCGCCGCGCGTTCGACCAATTTGAAAATTAAAATCTTACGCGCTTGTCGCGTAGGAAATTTGCAGCCGGTCTAGTTGTTAGGCGTCATTGAGCAATTTCCAATCGCGCAATGTCATTCTGGAAATAATAAATGCGAACCTGCAAACCATTATGAATTATACCTAGCTCGTCAAAACCGTTCCACACACTATGTTCCCTGTATTTGAATGGCCTCCCATTAACAACAAATGACTCGCCAGAACTTGATCTTGGTATTGTTTTGCCCACGCGAACAGAGGTGACTGTGAATCTTTGAAAATCAGAAACAATTCCCTCCGTGACTTCACATTTAGATTGTCGCATAGCTGATTCGAGACTCAAATAATTCTGGTAACTATAAAGAAGTAGGGCGACGATAAATCCACTGCAAAACAATAGCAATAATGACAATGATGTGAATCTTTGAGAACCGTTGCTTGCCCGTCTTTTATACCACATAAAACCCATTATCAAAATGAAGAACATCACCGAGACAGCCAAGCCAATCCAATGGCGAAAGCCGATTTGCGTTACATCGAAGATAATTTTGTAGCTCATCGAATATCTTCGTAGTAATCTTGATATTACTTAATAAGTTCCGCAGCAGAATGAGTATTAAAAAATACTTCAATGTTTTGTATGCTCTTGTCGCTATTCCTGAATGTTGACACAAGATAAACCCCATTGGCTTTAACAAAGTAAAATGTATTCATGAAACTTGTCCCAGAAACTTGCGTTTCCTTCACAAAAGCTACAAACCCATCCTTAAAATCAAATCCAAGGGCTGCTTGCATTCCAGCGATGGATGAACCGTGAGCGTGCATTTTTGCGGTCATTTCCGGCGTGCCATAAATTTTATCCAAAAAAGTCTGTGATGAAGCATTGTAAAGAGATCTGATTTTTTTCTCATCGCTTCCCTGCTGATAAACCGCCAGCAATTCCGTCAAGGTTCTCCAAGGAGTGCTTTTGTCTGTCGTGCCGCGAAAACCTTTGGATGTTGTTTGTATTTTTCCATCAGCCTCATTCGTAAAAATTTGGCCGATCAGTGTATAAAAAGCATTCGTTCCAACCACAAATTCAGGCGTGGGTTGATAACCTTGCATTCCGGTTGGAATTGCAACCTTTAGCGGAGTTTCAGAAAAAATTGGGAAATGATCTTCTGCTGTAGCTTTAACCGTAAAAGCCAAGGTAATTGCATAAATAATTTTTAACGTCTTCATTTTTTAACTTTGCTCCCGACAAAATAATTTTTCAAGCGTTTTCGCTCTGCGGCAAATTCAGCCAGCATTGTCATGTGGTCGCGCATCGCCGTCAAAAAAAGTGAAGGCGGCTCAACATGGTTGCTTTCAAGGCTGGATATTTCATAGCTTGAACGCATGATCAAAGCCATCGCCCATCTCTGCATTTTTTCGAATGACCTTGAACGCAGCCGGGATTTCTATTGCGGCACGCTGGGTTTGCTGCGACATTTTGATTTCCACAAAGACGGACGGTTGTTCGGATTTTATCTGCTGGCCGCGCCCGGACAGTTCATCGAAATTTTCCGCACCGATGCCACGGCGGAAATCCACCGCCAGCGGATTCATCATCTCTGCCTCGAAGTGGAAGACATGGATGCGCTGCGCGGACGGCTGGCGCAGCACGGCGTGGCGGTGACGCCCAAAAAACTCGGCTGCGACCAAACCTGGCAATGCTGGTGCAAAGACCCGGACGGGGTGGAAATCGAGTTCCAGCAATACACGCCGCAAAGCTCGCAGTTGACGCGGACAGACTGCATCGCGGACTGGTAAATTCTCGCGGTTTTCGTGGTCTTGAAATTATTTTCCACTATCATCGGCACATGGGCAAACTCGACAAGCAGCTCGATAAATTTCTCCGCAAAAAACCGGCGCCCGGCAAAAATGTTTTCATCGCCAAGACCGCGACCGTCATCGGCGACGTGACGCTCGGCGCGCATTCGAGCGTGTGGTATGGCGCGGTGTTGCGCGGCGACATCAACCGTATCGTCGTCGGCCACCACTCGAACATCCAGGACAACGCCGTGCTGCATCTCGCGGACGATTTTCCGTGCCTCGTCGGCAACTGGGTCACTATCGGCCACGGCGCGATTGTCCACGCCTGCACCGTCGGCGACGAAACGCTCGTCGGCATGGGCGCGGTGATTTTGGACGGCGCGGTCATCGGCAAGCAATCCATCATCGGCGCGAAGGCGCTGGTGACGCAGGGAACGAAAATCCCGCCCGGCTCGCTCGTCCTCGGCGTGCCGGCGAAAGTCGTCCGCAAACTGTCAAAGGAAGAACGCGCCGGCTTAAAATGGTGGGCGGAAAAATATGTGGACAACGGAGCTTACTGTTTGAAAAATAAAATCAACGTGGGCGGAGCGATGGCGAGTTAATCCCGCTTGAATGACTGTAAAAAACCACATTGCGCCGTGCCTGACGCGAAGAATTTCCAATCGCGCTCCGCAAAGGCGGTTGAAAATCAAACTCCGTTGTCGCCGATGGCCTCGACCGGGCAGCCTTCCTTGGCCTCTTTGCAGCGCGCCTCTTCTTCGGGCGTGGTGGGTTGTTTATAGACGAAGGAATAGCCGCCGTCGTCGTTGCGCTTGTAATTGTCGGGCGCGGTTTCGCGGCACAGGTCGCAGTCAATGCACTGGTTGTCCACGTAGTATTTGCCCGCGACGTTTTCAGGGTATTTGTTTGCAGCGTCAGCCATAAAATTTAATTCAAAGTCAGGATATCCAGTATGCCCGCCAGTTTCAAAAAAGGCAAGTTTGTTTTACCGGTGAATGTCTGCGTGCGATTAAAAAACTTTCCATTGCGCCGCGCGATTGTATGTTTTCCCCATGCGACAAGGAACCGTTCGCCGGACAAAAATAATTTCAACGCTCGGCCCCGCCACCGATTCAGCAGAAATGATCGGCAAGTTGATTGACGCGGGCGTCAACATCTTCCGCCTCAATATGTCGCACGCGCCGCACGACTGGGTGCGCCGTGTGTTCGCCGACATCCGCGCCGAGTCCGCGAAGCGCTCGCACCACACGGGCATCCTCATGGACACGCAAGGCCCGGCCATCCGCACCGGCGACTTGAGCGTGCCGCTGGATTTGCAGCCCGGCCAGAAATTCACGCTCACTGTGCGCGGCGAGCGCGACCTGGAACAACATTCCGTAGATGTGAACTACGAAAATTTCATCAACGACATCAGCATCGGCGACGTGGTGCTGATTGACAACGGCACGATCCAGATGAAAGTTCTCGCCAAGGACGGCAACAAGGTCGAGTGCGAGGTTTTGACGGAAGGAAAGCTCGGCAGCCGCCGCCACATCAACCTGCCCGGCGTCAAAGTCAGCCTGCCCGCGCTCACATCGAAGGACATCAAGGATGTGAAGCTCGGCCTGGAACTCGGCGTGGATTTCATCGCGCTGTCATTCGTTCGCGAAGCGCGCGACCTGCTCCAGCTCCGTGAAATGTTCGAGGAAGACAAACCGCATCCGTTCGTCATCGCAAAAATCGAAGACCAGCAGGCGATCAAAAACCTGGAATCCATCGTGCAGGAGGCCGACGGCATCATGGTCGCGCGCGGCGATCTGGGAATTGAAATTCCGTATGAAGAACTGCCGATTGTGCAGCGGCGCATCGTCAAGACGTGCCTGCGCGTCGGACGTCCGGTCATTGTCGCCACGCATATGCTTGAAAGCATGATTGAGTCGCCGATGCCGACGCGCGCGGAAGTGACCGACGTGGCCAACGCGGTTTTTGAAGAAGCGGACGCCATCATGTTGAGCGGCGAGACGACCGTCGGCAAATATCCGCTCAAGTGCATCGAAGTTTTCGACACTATTGCGACGCGCATCGAGCGCAGTGGCAGCGCGCAGTTCCACGACCTGGCAGAACTCACCAACGCCCGGCAGAAACTGGTCAAGAGCGCCGTCGTCATGGCGAACGAATTGAAGGCGGCGGCCATCCTGGTATTCACGCGGCACGGCGGCATGGCGCAATACGCGAGCTGGATGCGCCCGCATTACTCGTCCATTTACGCGATGTGCGAGAACGAGAAGGCCGCGAACGAAATGGCTTTGTGCTGGGGCGTCACGCCGTTCGTCATGGAGTTCGATTTCATCAATCCGCAGAACACGATTGAAACCGCGCTGAAAAATCTGGCGGCGCAGGGCAGGCTGCAATCCGGCGCGACCGCCGTCATCATCGGCGCGATTTCCGTCGGCACGGAAATCGTGGACGCGGTGCAAATGCGGACGGTTTAAGGTTTGTCAGCAGATTTCACCGGTTTGCGCGGATTGATTTTCGAATCTGCGGATAAAAACCGGCTTGTTATTTTCCGAGAGCCGCCGCCGCGTCGTTGGCGAGGTTCAACACGGTGTCGGGCAAAATGCCGAGCCAGAACATTCCCGCGATGCAGATGACGATGGATAATTTCGCCGCGCCCGAAAGCGGGATGGGCGACAAATCCGGCGCGTCCTTGCTCCAGTAGATGGCGCGCACGACGCCGAAATAGTAATAAAGCGAAATGATGACACCCGCCAGCGCCGTGAACACGAGGCAATAGTAGCCGTGATTATGCGTGGTCTGCGCGGCCTGAATGACGGCCTTGAACAGCAGGAATTTTCCGAAGAACCCGGCCAGCGGCGGAATTCCCGCGAGCGACATCATCGCCAGCGTCATCGTCGTCGCGAGCAGCGGGGAGCGCCGGTTCAAACCGGCGAGCGCGGAAATGTCTTCGTTTTGCAGATGCCGCATCACGAGCGCGATGACCGTGAACGCCGCGATGACCGTGAACAAATAGCCGGCGAGATAATACAGCAGCGCCGCGTTGCCGCTCGCGCTCAACGCCGCCACGCCCAGCAGCAAATAGCCGGCGTGGGCGATGCCGGAATAACCGAGCAGCCGCTTCAGGTTGCGCTGCGGAATCGCGCAGAGATTTCCGTAAAGAATCGTGATGGCCGAAATCACAATCAGCAAATCCGCCCAATGCTTGGTCACGTCGGGCAATGCGACGAACAGAACACGCACCAGCAAAACGAATCCGGCGGCCTTGGAGCCGACGGCGAGAAATGCGGTGGTTGGTGTCGGCGCGCCCTGATAAACGTCAGGAACCCAAATCTGGAACGGAAACGCGGCGATCTTGAAACCGAGGCCGGCCATCACGAACAGCACGCCGAACAGGAAAATTTTGTTGCCCAGAAACTGCCCGGAAACCTGCGCGAGGTCGTTGAAATTCAGTTTTCCAGTTGTCCCCCAAACCAGCGCGATGCCGAAGACCAGAAACGCCGAGGATAGCGCGCCGAGAATCAGATATTTCACGCCGGCTTCGAGCGACACAAGCCGTCCGCGTTGGAAACTCGTCAGGACGTAAAAGGTGATCGTGATCAGCTCGATGGAGACAAACAGCATCGCAAAATCATTTGATGAAGCGGCGAACAACATCCCCGCCAGCGCAAACAAAATGAGCGAGTAGTATTCCGAAACGCCCACAAGCCGGTCTGAAAATTCCGCCGACAAAAACAGGACGAGAATCGCCGCGACGAGGAAGAACCGCTTGAAAAACAGCGCCAGCGGGTCTTCGATGAACGAGCCGTGAAAAGCCGTTCCGAACACGCTGCAAATGCCGTCGCCGCTGAAACTGACGATCAGCAATCCGCCCAGCGCGGCAGCCGCCGCGTAGGCCAGGAATTTTTTGCGCCCGGCGGGCACCCAGAAATCCGCGAGCATCAGCACGACGCCGAGCGCGATGACGCAAAGTTCGAGAGCGATCAATGATGAATTCATGGTTCGTGGCTCAATTCAAATGGTTGACGGCGGGGGCGGCCGCCGACAGCGGTTTGCGGGCCTTGATGATCAGGCCCATGCCCGCCTCCACGGGGGCGAATAAATTCACAAATGCCAGCGGCGTCAGCCCGATGTTTAGGATTTCGCACCGGGTTTCATTCCCGGCCGCCAGCCCGTCGAGGAAACGTGCCAGTTTCAGCCACGCCGGAAGGTGTTTGTGTTCTTTGAACAAAAAGTGCAGCGCGCCAAACGTCGGCAGAACCGGCATATAAGGGCGCGCCATTTCCACGACGAATCCGGCCCGGCGAAAGCGTTCCAACTGCACCATGGCCGGTTCCATCGCGCGGTGATCCGGCTCCTCGATCCAGACATTGCGATAAGGTTCAGGCTCGCGCTTGGCAATGCGCGCCATCCATCCGTCCGAGTCGGCCTCGGCCAGATGCAGGGTGACGCCGCCGGGTTTCAGAACGCGGAACATTTCCGACATGACCGCATCCTTGATCGGAACCGGGATGTGCCCCAAGATGTCCGTGGAAACCACGGCGTCAAACTGCCCGTCGGGAAACGGCATTTGCTCGGCCACGCTTTCCACGACGTTCGGATAAATCTGCCGGGCCTGGGCGGCGAGCGTCGCAATGGGTTCCAGACCCGTCACCCGTCCGATCGCCGTCAACACAGGGCGTCCGCCGCCGCAGCCCACGTCCAAAATTTCCGAGCCGCGCTTCAGGTGCAGCAGCATGATCCGGTCGCGCGTCCCTGCAAACGAGGTGAACGCCCGGATTTTGCACAGCCACAGCCGCCGCCGCTGGCGGGCGTGCCGGGACCAGTTTTCGACCGGTCGGTCATGGCTGACGCAGGATAAGTTCATCAATTTTGGATTGCGGATTGCGGATTGCGGATTTTAGAAACGACGGCAACGGCCTGCTTTTCCGGCGCCGGATTTGCCATGCTCACAATTTTCTGCGCGTCAGGATTGATTTTTTCCGTGAGCAGTTTCGGCAGGAAGCCGAACAGCAGCAGGCTCGCCAGCAACATCGCGTAAGGCAGTTTGCGCCAAAGACCCGCATCAGCCAGGGTTGAAAACTTTTCCGGCACCGGTCCGTGCAAAATGTTGCGGATGGCGCGCGTCATATACACCGCGCCAATGATGAGCGCACCCCAGAGCGCCAGCCCGGTCACCAGCGGGAAAACCTTCCACGCGCCGAAAAACACGGTGACTTCGCCGACGAAATTGGCAAATCCGGGCAGTCCGCAGCCGGCCATCGCCGCCATGACCAGTGCCGTGCCAATAAACGGCAACGGACGGCAAAGTCCGCCGAGGTCGCGTATTTGGAGCGTGCCGGTCTTTTGATAAATGTAACCGCTCAACGCGAACGTCAGCGCCGCCAAAAATCCGTGCGCGACCATGATGAACACCGCGCCGGTGACGCCGATGAGGTTCAGGCTCGCGATGCCGAGGAAAATGAAGCCCATGTGCGCGACGCTGGAATTGCCGATGAGCAGGTTCAAATCGCGCTGGCGCATCGCCACCCAGCCGACATACAAAATGTTGCCGAGGCACAGCCACGCGAGAATATGCATCCAGCTTTGCGCGGCTTGCGGCAGCAGCGGCAGCGCAATGCGGATCAAACCATAAAGGCCGAATTTCTTCAGAACACCGGCGTGGAGCATTGAAGTGGGCGACGGCGCGGAACCGTAACCGAGCGGCGCCCACGAATGGAACGGCCAGAGCGAAACCAGAATGCCGAAGCCGAACAGCAGCAGGGGGAAGATGAAATTTTGCGCGTGCGACGCCAGCGGATGCGCCGCGATGTATTCCGTGAGTTTCGGAATGTCGAACGTGTTCGCGCCGGATTTCAGGTAAAGCGCGATGAGGCCGATGAGCGCGATGAGCGCGCCGAGGCTCAAATACAACGTGATCTGGAATGTCGCGAAATTTTTCTTTTCGCCGCGTCCCCAGACGCCGATCATGATGAAGGTCGGAATCAGCGCGAATTCGTGGAACGCGTAGAAGAAAAACAGATCCAGCGACGCGAACGCGCCGAGGATGCCGGCGGTCATCACAAGCAGCAGGATGTAAAATTCCTTTTCGCGCGTCTGGATTTCATACGAACAGAGCGTGGCGGCGAAGGCGACGATTGCGCCCATCAAAATCAGGCCGACGTTCAAGCCGTCCACGCCGACGTGATAGCTGATGCCGAGCGATTCGACCCATGGGATTTGCTGCTCGAACTGGAAGCCGGCCGCGCCAGGCACGAACTGGCAGAACATTTTCACCGCCAGCACCGCCGAGATGAGCGTGGCCAGCACTGCGATGGCGCGGATGATGACGCGGTAATTGCGCGGCACGACGACCAGCAACAGCGCCGCCAGCAGCGGCCAGCCTAAAATGTAAGTCAATATGGACATTTTATTTTCCCAAAACAAAATAGAGCAGCAGCGCCACGCCGAGCACGAACAGGAAGGCGTAGGTCTGGAGGTTGCCGGTCTGCGCGAGGCGCAGCGCGCGCCCGGTCAAATCCGTGCCGCCGCGAATCGTGCCGATGATCGCGCCTTCCAGAATCCAGCGGTCAATCCAGTCGGCCACCGCCGCGATGAAATCGTGCGCGCGGATGAAAGTGGCCTCGTAAAGTTCGTCGAAATAAAATTTGTTTTTCATCGCCGTCGCAAGGCCGCCGAGCTTGGCGGGAAGTGGATCAGTCGCGGCATCTTTATACAGGGCGCGCGCGGCAAAGAAGCCGGCCGCCACGCAGCCGATGCCAATCAGCGCGCCGATGGGCGAAGCTTTGAACGGTTCAACGAGGTTCTGAACAATGGAACCGGCGTTTTCATCGGGAGCAAATTGCAGGTTGTAGATGGCGTTGATGCCGATGACGCCGCCGATGACGGCGAACAGCGCCAGCACGATCAACGGCAGGGTCATCACGGCGGGCGATTCGTGCGCGTGTCCGGCGGCTTCCGTGCGAGGCTTGCCGACGAATGCGACGTAAAAAAGCCGGAACATATAGAACGTGGTCAAACCGGCGATGCCCGCGCCCAACGCGAAGAGCAGATAATTATGCTGTTCCAGCGCGTGGCCGAGAATGGAATCCTTCGAGTAGAAACCGCTGAACGGCGGCACGCCGCTCAAGGCGAGTGTGCCGATCAAAAAGGTCCAGAACGTAATGCCCATTTTGTCGCGCAAGCCGCCCATTTTCCAGATGTCCTGCTCTTCGTGCAGCGCATGGATGACGGAACCGGCGCCGAGAAACAGCAGCGCCTTGAAAAAGGCGTGCGTGGTCAAATGAAACATCGCGGGAGTGGGACCGGCGAGACCGACGGACATGACCATGTAACCGAGTTGCGAGAGCGTCGAGTAGGCGAGAATGCGTTTGATGTCGTTTTGCTGGACGGCAATCAACGCCGCGAGCAGCGCGGTGAAGCCGCCAATGTAGGCGATAACCTGGAGCGCGTCGGCGTTGAGCAAAAACAAAACGCGGCAGAGCATATAAACGCCGGCGGCCACCATCGTCGCGGCGTGGATGAGTGCGGACACAGGCGTCGGGCCTTCCATCGCGTCCGGCAGCCAGACGTGCAGCGGGAATTGCGCGGACTTGCCCACCGCGCCACAGAAAATCAGAAGGCCGCCAATCGTGCCAATCGTTTCTAAAATTGCGGGGCTCCACTTCACCGCGTCTTGAGCAACGGAAAAATTCAAGGAACCAACCGCAGCCCAAACCATTAAAATGCCAAGCAAAAATCCAAAGTCGCCGAGGCGATTGACGATGAAGGCTTTTTTCGCGGCGTCGGCGGCGCTGGGTTTTTCAAACCAGAAGCCGATGAGCAGGTAGCTGGACACGCCGACCAGTTCCCAGAAGATGAACATCTGGATGAAATTGTTCGCGAGCACGATGCCGAGCATCGAAAACGTGAACAGGCTCATGAACGAGAAGAAGCGCGAGAAGCCGCTGTCTTCGCGCATATAGCCGATGGAATAAATATGGATCGCGCCGCCGACACCGGTGACGATTAGAAGCATCATCATGCTTAAAGCATCGAGCTTAAGGCCGAAATCAATTTGCAGATCGCCGACGGAAAGCCAGCTTTTGGAAATTTCCGTGACGGCCGGATGAAAACTGTTCGCGCTGATAAAAATAATTGTAAGGATGAAGCTCGTGACAATCGCGCCGACGGAGAGAAGCGCGCTGACGGTGCGCGAACGCAAAGTGAACAGCGTGATTGCCGCCGACGCGAAAATCGGCAGGAACAAAATCAGCCAGGGAAAAAGTTCGTGTTTCATTTTTTATCAGCCACAGATCGACACAGATGAAACACAGATTTGTTGTCCGCAAATGACGCAGATTTTCGCAGATTCGATGAATAGCGGATTCAATCTGCGTTCATCGGCGCAATCTGCGGATGTTTTTTTATCTGTGTTCAATCTGTGTTTCATTTGTGGCTAAATTTACAATTTCATGCTCGTCAAATCTTCGACGTGCGCGGACTGGCGTTTGCGGTAGAGCGCGACGATGAGCGCGAGGCCGACCGAGACTTCCGCCGCCGCCACGGTGATGATGAAGAAGACCAGAATCTGGCCGTTCAGGTTGTCGTTGAAGCGCGAGAACGCGACGAGCGCGAGGTTCGCCGCGTTGAGCATCATCTCCAGCGACATATAAATGACCAGCAGGTTGCGCCGCATGATGACGCCGAGCAGCCCCAGCGAAAACAGCAGGAAGCTGACGGTCAGATATTGTTCGAGTCCGGCGTGCATATTTATTTCAAATCCTTTTTGCTCAACAAAATCACGCCGATCATCGCCACGAGCAGCAGCACGGAGACGACTTCAAACGGCAGAACGTATTGCGTGAACAAAAGTTTTCCAAGCGCGGCGGTTCCGCCTTCGATTGTGGGCGACGATTGCGCGTTGAGATTTGTCGCATGCAGGCTTTTCAGAAAAATTGCGAGGATTGCGCCGACGGAAACGAGCCCGGCGAGCATTCCGTAGATTTTTATTTTGCGACGCGCTTCCTCCTTCAAATCGAGCAGCATGATGACGAACAGGAACAGCACGATGACCGCGCCGGCATAGACGAGGATTTGCACCGCCGCGAGAAAGAACGCGTGCAGCAGCACGAACAGCCCGGCCATCGAGATGATGGTGAGCACGAGAAACATCGCGCTCGTGACCGGGTTGCGGCTGAACGGATTCGCGATGACGAGCACGCCGCACAACAGCGTAAGCGCCGCGAAGACGTAAAATAAAATGTCAGCGAGTTCCATTTCTGAATCAAACTTTGACCGGAAAAATTTCCTGTTCCTTCGCTTCTTCGGCTTTGTGTTTCCATTTTTCGATTCCGGGGCTGACGCCGCCGAGTGCGAGGAGTTTTTCCTTGTCGTAAATCATTTCCTGCCGCGTCAGGCCGGTGAGCGAATAATCCTTTTGCAGAAAAATCGCCTCTTCGGGACAGACTTCCTGGCAGAAGCCGCAGAAAATACAGCGGAGCATGTTGATCTCGAATTGCTCGGGCATTTTTTCCGCGTTTGAGCGGTCGGCAAGCTGGCCAGCCGGACCGGGCGGAATGATTTTGATCGCCTTGGGCGGGCAGACAAATTCGCAGAGCTGGCACGAAACGCATTTCGTGTTGCCTTCCTGATCCTTGACGAGATACGGCGCGCCGCGATAATCCGCCGGCACGGCCCATTTTTGTTCGGGATATTCCATCGTCACGACTTTTTTCAGGATCAGCGTGTTGTAGGCATGACGCATCGTGACCTTAAGTCCGCCGATGATGGCGGGCATATAAAGCTTCTCCCAAAACGTCAAGGGTTTGCGATTAACAATCATTTAGCTTCTCATCCACAGCCAGACGGCCGTGATCAAAATGTTCACCAGCGCGAGCGGCACGAACCGCCGCCAGCCCAAATCCATTAATTGGTCGTAACGAAAACGCGGCCACATCCAGCGCACCCAGATGAACACCACCATCAGCGCGCAGACCTTAAAAAGAAAAACCAGGATTTGCAAAACGCCGATGCCGGGCGAGTGCGCCGGCTGGTCGAGCCCCCAAAACGGCAATGTCCAGCCGCCAAAAAACAGCGTCACCATCATGCCCGATGTCGCCACCATGTTGGAATATTCCGCAAGAAAAAACAGCGCGAATTTCATCGAACTATATTCCGTATGATAGCCACCGACCAGTTCCGTTTCCGCTTCCGGCAAATCGAAGGGCGTGCGGTTCGTTTCCGCAAAACTCGCGATGAGAAAAATAATGAATGACAGCGGCGCATACGCGACCATCCAGCCGTGCTGCGCCTGCCAATTGACCGTCGCGCTTAAATTCAAAGTGCTCGCGATGAGAAAAACCGGAATCACGCTCATGCCCATCGCGATTTCATAGGAAATCATTTGCGCGCTGGAACGAATGCCGCCGAGGAAGGGATATTTTGAATTCGCCGCGTAACCCGCGAGCACGATTCCATAAACGCCGAGCGAAACGATTCCGAACGTGTAAAGAATTCCCACGTTCAAATCCGCGATGACCATTTTTTGATGGCCGATGTAAGAGCCGAACGGAATCACCGCAATGACGAGCAGCGACGGAATGACCGCGAGCGCCGGTGCGAGCCAGAAATACATTTTACGGACGCCCGCCGGGGTGAAATCCTCCTTGAGCATGAATTTCAAGCCATCGGCCAGCGGTTGAAAAATTCCCATGCGCGTCAGCATCGGCCCGAGAACCGGAATGTATTTCATGAACGGCGGCGCGACGCGGTTCGGCCCGACGCGGTCCTGGATCCACGCCGAAACTTTTCGCTCCACCAAGACCGCGTAAGCCGCGATGGCATGCAAAACGCCAATCGCGATTGCGATTTTGACGATGCTGAAAACGATAAAATTCCAGTCCATTTTTATTTTTTTGCCACAGAGGCACAGAGGTGCAGAGCAAAATCAAAGTTTACTCGCGTCATCCAAATCAATTTTCCATTTGTCTTCATCTCTGTGTCTCTGTGGCAAAATTAAATTTTTACTGTGGCGCCGGTGTCGCCGAGCGTCGCCCACGCCAGACCGTTGAACGCGGAAACGTCCTTCGCCATTTCGTTGAACAGACCTTCAATCGTCAGAAAACCGTTTTGCCCGGTGACGTTGAAAACCAGGTCGTGCAAAAATTCCCATTCGGCGCGCGCGTCGCCCGGCGCTTCGACGGCCTTCATAAATTTCTGGACGCGGCCTTTGGTGTTCGTGAACGTGCCGCGTTTTTCCGCGTGCGCGCAACCGGGCAAAAGATAATGTGCAGCGCGGGTTGTCGCGTTCGGCAAAATATCGCTGACGATGAGCGTGTCCAATTTTCCGAGCAAATCTGCGCCAATGCCGTGCTTCGTCACGTCTTCGCCAAAAACAATGAGTGTTTTAATTTTGCCGCTCGAAATTCCATTCGCGATTTGCGACAAATTCGTCCCCATTTCCGTAAAACAAATTCCCGTCAGCCGCGCGCCGTTGCTGTTAGGATTTTTGTCCGCGCTGACGAGCAATTTGTCGGCTTCGCCGGTGCGCGGAATGGAATCGCTGATCGCGCCCAGCTTCGATTTCAATTTTGAGATCAGCCAGAGTTCTTCGTTCGTTTGCCGCGCTGAAGCAACAATTGCAACCGAACCTTGCGGCGCATTTTTCATTTTGTCCGCGATTTCATTGAGCGCCGCCGTCCACGTCGTTTTTCGTAGGACAGGCGTCGCGTCTGTCTCTGATTTTTCTAAAGAATGAGACAGGCGCGACGCCTGTCCTACGCTCATCACGTCTTTCAGACGATCTTCGCGACCGATCCATTTGTAATTCAAACGGCCCGTGTCGCACATCCAAGTCGAATTCACGGCATCATTTTGGCGCGGTTCGTAGCGATAAACTTTTTCTTCGCGCGAGCCGACGATGACGTTGCAACCCGTCGCACAACTGGTGCAGACGCTTTTGGTTTCCTTCAAAAACCAGACGCGCATCTGGAACCGAAAATCCTTCGACGTGAGCGCGCCAACGGGACAGATGTCCACTGTGTTGAGCGTGTAATTGTTGTCGAAAACTTTTCCCGGCCACGCCGTGAGCGTGCTGTAGCTGCCGCGATTGACGATGCCGAGTGCATCGTCGCCGACAACGTCTTTCGTGAACCGGATGCAACGCGTGCAAAGAATGCAACGCTCGTCGTCGAGCACGATGGTCGGCCCAAGGTCAACCGCCTTGGGTTTATGCACCTTGGGTTCAACCATCCGGCTCCGCGCATCCCCATAGTCGAGCGAGTATTCCTGCAACCGGCACTCACCCGCCTTGTCGCAAATCGGACAATCGAGCGGATGGTTGATGAGCAAAAATTCCAATACGCCTTCGCGCATTTGTTTTACGCCGGGCGTGTTCGTATAAATTTCCATTCCCGGCGAAATCGGCGTCGCGCACGCAATGGCCGGACGCGGCATTTTTGAAATTTTCGGTGTGCCGTCGGAATTCAAAATCGGTTTACGATCCGGGCCGAGCGCGGGCGTGCCATATTCGACAAGGCACATGCGGCAATTGCCGGCGACCGGCAATTTCGGATGATAACAATAATGCGGCACGTCCACGGCGATTTGCGCGCACGCCTGAATCATCGTGGTCGGAATCGGCTTGCCCGAAATCGGGTCGGGCATCGTCTTCGGCACTTCGATTTCGCGACCGTCCACCTTCACCTTGATTTTTTCAATCGGAGGCGCGGGCTTCGTTTCAGTTGTGGCGGCGGTTGACATTTAATTTTTATGCATGCTTCAAAGTTAATGCGTGTTCAAAAAGACTTGGTTGCGCGCGTTTCGATTTTGTCTTTGCCGATTCCGAAATTTGAGCTGGCTCTTCCAATTTGAAAGCTCCTTCGTCATGCAATCGCTGGCGAATCATTTCGCAATAATCGGAATTGATTTCAAAACCAATGAAATTTCGTTTGAGCCGATGCGCAGCAACTGCCGTTGTGCCGCTACCCATGAACGGGTCAAGAATCATTCCATTTGCCGGGCAACTCGCTTTAATCATGCGCTCAACAATTTCGAGAGGTTTTTGCGTGGGATGATCTTCGCGTTCCGAATGAATCGCGTGCAAACGCGAAATACTCCAGACATCTTTCGGATTGTAGCCGACTTCAAGCCATTTTTTCCCGACAAAGATTGAGCGGCTACGGGCTTTTTTCGTTTCCTCATCGTAAGGAATACGAATGGAATCAATGTCGAAATAGTGATCCTTCGTCTTTGCAAAAAACCCAATCGTGTCATGCACGGAAGAAAATCGTCGCGTGCTGCCGCCCATGCTCGGAACTCTTCTATCCCAGATAATTTCATTGAGCATGATTAGTTTTTTCTTCATGTAACAGAAAATTTCCGGTGAAAAACGCCAGGTCAAAAAAATGTAAAAGCTACCGGTGGATTTTAATTTGGGAATAACGGCGTCAATCCATTGTGCTGTCCAGGTTAGATATTTTTCCGGGTCGAGTTTGTCCGAATCATTGCCGTAATCCTTGCCTAAACAATACGGCGGGTCGGCGACAATCAAATCTAGCGAGCCGTCGGGAATCTTTGGAATTCCTTCCAGTGCGTCCTCGTTCAAAATGCGATTGGTCAATTCGGTTTTCATATCAGCCTTTCGATTTGAGAACGATACTTTTGGAATTCGACCGAAGCAAAACAAGAAATTCCTCGCGCGTCCGATGAACCGGCTCGTGATGATAAAACGCCTGAATTTTGTCATTCCTCGGATTGACGTAAATCGGCAAAAATTGCGGCGAAAATAATTTTAGATACTTCGGCTCAAAACTGATGTGGATGTTTTTGAAATGAACTCCGAAGCAGGCGTAAATCAAATCGTATTCGGGATTCGACATATACTGCATATGAAGTTTTTCCACTGCCGCAATGTCATTCTTATTATGTTTGCCAGCCATGTTGTGAATCTTGACGTTCACAAAATAACTTTTCTTTGGCGTTACCAATTCGCAATCGTGAAGGCAGGTGTCCGGCCATTCAAAATTTACATCCTTCAGGCCAAGTTTTTTCGCGTGAAATTTTGCCTGTTGAGTTATTACTTGTTCAACCAGCCAACTGACTGAACGCGTGTGCGCCTTTAGACCATAAGGCAAAACTTTTTCATCCGTGATATTAAAAGACGGAAGAATCTTCAGAAGTTTTTTGAAAATATTTTCAACAAACTTCATGTCATCAAAAGTTTTTTCGATTAGATCTTTGGACATTTTTCAAATTTCTCCGCGTCGCAAATCTTCAATCGGGAAAATCATTTCAAAATCGCCCCACATCAAATCGCCGTAATGCAGATGGAATTTTTTGAAATTCCGCAACTGCCGGTATTTCATAATGTCCGGGTTCAAAGCTTTGCGCAAAAACGGTTCAAAGTCCATGTCACAAGCCATTCCGTCATTAAACGTCAGACGGATTTTGTAGCCGGAAATATATTCGGCATCAGTAATCCGCAAATATTTTCTCTCATTAGCACCGGACTTCAGTCCGGTGGAACGGTGAAGAAGAGAATTTCCAGCCGTTTCAACGGCTTTCCCGCGCGGACGCGAAGCCGTTGAAACGGCTAATGACACACGCCGTCTCCCAACACCGGACTGAAGTCCGGTGTTAATGAGAAGGTGACTTGCTCGTGTCTGCTTTTCCGTTTTCATTTTCAATGCGCCGTCGCCAATTCATCGCGTTCTGACGGCGTGGCTTTGACCGGCAAAATATTTTCTTTGGCGCGACGTTCTTCATCAGCTTTGCCTTTCGCGACAAATTCGTCTTTGAATTTTCCAACAAAACTTTGCACCGGCCACGAGCAGGCTTCGCCGAACGCGCAAATCGTGCGGCCGCCGGGAATGTTGTCGGCGATTTTCACGAGATAATCCGCGTCGCTCGCGCGACCTTCGCCGTGCGCCAGACGATGCAGCGCCTTGCTCATCCAGAGCGAACCTTCGCGGCAGGGCGTGCATTGGCCGCAGCTTTCGTGCGCGTAAAATTCGGAAATGTTCGCCAGCGCCTCGACGATGTCGGTCGAATCGTCCATGACAATGATCGCGCTCGAGCCGCTCATCGAACCGGCGGCGGACAGCGAATCGAAATCGTAAGGCAGATCGAGCATGTCGGTCTCGACCAAAATTTCTTTGCCCTCTGCGTCTTTTTTCTTGAGCTTGAATTTTTCGCCGGCCTTGAAAACTTTTGCGGACGAACCGCCGGGAATCACGGCTTTCAATTTTCTTCCATCGCGAAGTCCGCCGCCGAATTTTGGATCGTTAATCAATTCGCCAATCGTCGCTTTGCCGACTTCGATTTCGTAGTAGCCCGGTTTCTTGACGTGGCCGCTCAAGCTGACGATGCGCGTGCCGGTGTTGTTCGGCGTGCCGAGCTTCGCGAATTCCGCCGCGCCCATTTCAACAATATGTTTCACGTTGCAAAGCGTCTCGACGTTGTTGACGATGGTCGGGCACATCCACAAACCGAGCACCGCCGGAAAATACGGCGGCTTGATGCGCGGATACGGACGTTTGCCTTCGAGTGATTCGATGAGGCCAGTTTCTTCGCCGCAAATGTAAGCGCCCGCGCCGCGATGAACGTGCATTTCCAAATCGTAGCCGCTGCCCAAAATATTTTTCCCGAGAAAATTTTTCGCACGAGATTCCTTGATCGCCTGATTCAAAATTTTTGCGCCGTCCACCATTTCGCCGCGAATGTAAATGTAGGCGAGCTTCACATCGTTCGCGAAACAGGAAATGATCATGCCCTCGATCATTTGATGCGGATCTTTATACATGATCTGCCGATCCTTGAACGTGCCCGGCTCGGATTCGTCGGCGTTGCAAATCAGGTAAATCGGCTTGCCACTTTTGCGGTCAACGAAACTCCACTTGAGTCCGCAGGAAAATCCTGCGCCACCGCGACCGCGCAGGCCGGAACTTTTCACATCGTCGCGGATCTGTTCCGGGCCGGAAAGTTTTTTGCCGTCGGGCAAATCTTTCGGCTTGATGGCGAGCGCCTTCTTCAGCGCGTCATAGCCGCCATGGCGCAAATAGCATTCGATGTCGGGCGTGTAGCCCGGTTCATCGGCATGTTTCAAAATCAATTTGTATTCTTGCGCCATATTTCTATGCCTTAATTCGAATGCAAAAGATTCACATTGCGAATCTGCATTATGCATACGGCCAAAATTGCTAGAACAATTCCCAGAACAAACAACCAAATTTTAACTGTAGTTTTCATTTCTGTTCCAGCAACTTGACTCTCGACCAAAATTCTCTAGTTTATCGCGTCCCATCCTGCCCGATGGTGTAACGGTAGCACAACAGACTCTGAATCTGTTTGTCATGGTTCAAATCCATGTCGGGCAACCATTTCATTTGCACTTCCCGCAAATCTCATCCGCCTGCGCGTGCGAAACGCTTTCGTAAAAATCATCATTGCACATCATCACCGGAGCCGTGCCGCAACTGGCGAGGCACTCGACGAACTCGACCGTGAATTTTCCATCCGGTGTTGTTTGTGTGCCGTGCGCGTGCGAATCCAAACCGAATTTTTTGCACAGATGTTCGCGCAATTCATACGCGCCGCCGAGCGCACAGCTCAATGTGCGGCAGACCTTGATCTGATATTTGCCCATCGGCTGCGCGCGCAGCATCGGATAAAACGTCAGGAGTTCAAAAACATTGATCGGCTGCAACTCCAATTTCTTCGCCGTCCACTCGACGGCTTCCTGCGAAATCCAGCCGAACCGGTCTTGGATCGCGTGCAGCACCATGAGCGACGCCGCGCGTTTTACGGGATAATGCGTGAGCAATTCATCCACCTCCGCCTCAAGCGCGGGCGTCACTGAAAATCCGCTTTGATGTTGCAGCGGATTCGGAATCGGTTCGGTGTGCGTGGCGTTCATCGGTCGCTTTCTCCCATCACAAAATCAATCGAGCCAAGGATCACCGGCACGTCGCTGACCATCGCGCCGGGCATCAGCTCGCCCAAGATGCTCAAATTGATGAAGCTGGGCGAACGGATTTTCAGGCGATACGGCACGCCGCCGCCCTTGCTGCAAATGTAAAAACCGAGTTCACCCTTCGGATTTTCGTGGCCGAAATAAACTTCGCCGGGCGGCACGTTCACGCCTTCCGTCACGAGCATGAATTGATGGATCAATTCCTCCATCTTCGTCATCACTTTCTGTTTTGGCGGCAAAATGACTTTCCCGTCGGCAATGTTGACCGGCTCATTTGATCTGTTTTCCGCGCCGCCGGGAATTTTATCCACGCACTGCTCTAAAATTCTCATGCTCTGGCGCATTTCTTCCATGCGCACAAGGTAGCGGTCGTAGCAATCACCGACCGAGCCGGTGGGAATGTCGAACGACAAATCCTTGTAGCAAAGATACGGCTGTTTTTTGCGCAAATCCCACTCGACGCCGCTGCCGCGCAAATTCGGGCCGCTCAAACCGTAATCAATCGCCATCTCCTTCGAGATGATCGCGAGGTCGCGCAGGCGGTCCACCCAGATGCGATTGCGCGTGAGCAGCACTTCGACTTCGGCGAGCGCCACGGCAAATTCTTCGAGAAATTTTCGGACTTCATTCGTCCAGTTCGGCGGCAAATCGCGCATCACACCGCCGATGCGCGTATAACTGGTCGTGAATCGC
>DATCDZ010000083.1:0-2841 GCA_036510395.1 Verrucomicrobiia bacterium | reverse complement strand
CGAAATTACACTCGCAGCTTTATCTCTCATGGTCGCCGGCGTGCCGCCGGGGAACGCACCGCTTTTACCGATCACCACTCAACCTTGAAATGATTATGGACTCAAAACTGAAAATGATTTTAACCGGAACGCTGCTTGTCGCGGCGATTGGCTTGGTCGCTTTTGTCACCAGTTGCTCGCGTCAGCCGGCAGCTTCGTCCGAGAAAACACTCTACACCTGCGGAATGCACCCGTGGATTATTCAGGATCACCCCGGCAACTGCCCGATTTGCGGCATGAAGCTGGAGCCGGTTCGCAAGCAAGCTTCCAGCGTTTCCAGCGACGCAGCGACTGACGCCCACAAAATCCTCTATTACAAGTCCACGATGATGCCTGGCGAGACCAGTCCCAAGCCCGGCAAGGACAGCATGGGCATGGACATGGTGCCGGTTTATGTCGCCGAAGCCGCCGCCGCGAATTCGTCCACCATCGCGATTGATCCGGCGACAATCCAGATGATGAACATCCAGACAACGGAAATCACGCGCGGCCCGCTGCGCCGGACCATCCGCACAGTTGGCACGATTGATTACAACGAAACTGCGCTCGCGGACGTGACGACGAAGTTCAAGGGCTGGATTGAAAAACTGGACGTGGACGTGACCGGCCAGTTGGTGATGAAAGGCGATCCGCTGTTTGAAATTTATTCGCCGGAGCTTTACAGCGCCGAGGCCGAGTATCTGGCGGTTCTAAATTCCACGAACGATCCCGGCGCGGCGATGTTGCGTGAGGCGGCTTTGGAAAAACTGAAATTCTTTGACATCTCGGACGCGCAAATCGCCGCGCTGGCGAAAGCGCACGAGCCGCGCAAGACGATGGAAATTCTCGCGCCGGCGGACGGCTTCGTGATTGAGAAAAATGTCGTGCAAGGCCAGATGGTGGACGCCGGCATGAAACTTTACCGGCTGGCCGACCTGGGCATCGTCTGGGTTTTCGCGCAGGTCTATGAGCAGGATTTGCCTTACGTCCAACTGGGCGAGGAAGCGACGGTAAAACTTTCGTCGTTGCCCGACCGCGAATTTCGCGGGCGCGTCACCTACATTTATCCGAACGTGGATGAAAAAACGCGCACGGCCCGCGTGCGGCTGGAGTTTGAAAACCCCGGTTATTTTCTCAAGCCCGGCATGTTTGTCTCGGCGCAAATCGTTTCCGAATTGAAACCATCGGTGCTGCTGGTGCCGGATTCGGCAGTGTTGCGCAGCGGCGAAAAGAACACGGTGTTCGTCGCGCTGCCCGGCGGAAAATTTGATCCGCGCACCGTCGTTCTGGGGCTTGAAGCCGAGCATGACCAGTATGAAGTCATCAGCGGCTTGCAGGCCGGCGCGCGCGTGGTCACGTCCGGGCAGTTCATGCTCGATTCGGAAAGCCAGTTGCGCGAGGCGATTCAAAAAATGCGCGAACCGGCGGCAGTTCCGATAGGAATGCAGGCCACCACCAACATGAGTGAAATGGAATCAGCCTCGTCAACGAATGCGGAACCAGAAGGCGTGGTTTATGTCTGCCCGATGCCGGCTCACGTTTCCATCACTTACGATCATCCGGGCAACTGCCCGATTTGCGGCATGGCGCTCGTGCCGGTGACGCCCGGCGAACTCAAACAGCTTCAGCCCGGCGGCAAGGTGCTTTACTACACCTGCCCGATGCCGGAGCACAATTACATCCACGAGGACAAGCCCGGCAAATGTCCGATTTGCGGCATGACACTTATTCCAGTGATGGCCGCGCCGGATGTGTCCACGAATTCAACACCGCCGGACTCTGCAAAATAACAAGGAACTCCATGCTCACGCGCATCATAGATTTTTCGCTCAAGAACAAGTTCATCGTGCTGCTGGCGACGACGGCGCTGGTGCTTGGCGGTGTTTACGCGGTCAAAAACATTCCGCTGGACGCCATCCCCGATTTGTCCGACACGCAGGTCATCATTTACACGCCGTGGGAAGGTCAGGCGCCGAACATCGTCGAGGATCAGGTCACTTATCCCATCACGACGAAAATGCTTTCCGTGCCGCGCGCGAAAGTGGTGCGCGGCTACTCATTTTACGGTTACTCGTTTGTCTATGTCATTTTCGACGACGGCACGGATCCTTATTGGGCGCGCAGCCGCGTGCTCGAATACTTGAGCAGCATCAGCGGGCAATTGCCGAAAAATGTCACGCCGACACTTGGCCCGGACGCCACCGGCGTCGGCTGGGCGTTCATGTATTCCATCAATTCCACCAACCGCAATCTCGCCGACCTGCGCTCGATTCAGGACTGGTATTTGAAGTATCAACTCACTTCGGTGCCGGGCGTTTCGGAAGTCGCATCCATCGGCGGCTTCGTGAAGCAATATCAGGTGACGGTGGACCCGACGAAGCTGCGCGCCTATAACCTGTCGTTGCAGGAGGTCAGCAAAGCCATTGAACGCAGCAACGGCGAAGTTGGCGGACGTTCCATCGAACTGGCGGAAACGGAATTCATCCTGCGCGTCAAGGGCTACATCCAAAATCTGGACGATTTGAAAAGCGTCGCGGTCGGCGTCGGCAACGACGGCGTGCCGATTTTGCTGCGCGACGTGGCGAACATTCAATTTGGTCCTGACGAGCGGCGCGGCATCGCTGACCTGAACGGCGATGGCGAAACTGTCGGCGGCATCGTCGTCGTGCGCTACGGCGCGAACGCTTATCAGGTGATTCAAGACGTGAAACAGCGGCTGGCGCGAGCGATGAAGGCGCTGCCGCCGGACGTGAAAGTCACCGTCACTTACGACCGCACCGCGCTGATTGACCGCGCGGTCAAGACGCTCGAAGAAAAACTTTT
>DATCDZ010000082.1:0-4671 GCA_036510395.1 Verrucomicrobiia bacterium | reverse complement strand
ATACGCCACGCCCGCGCCCTCGGACTTCAGCAAATCCATCAGCCGGTAGCTCGGCGATTCGCGGTCGTCGTCCACGTCCGATTTGTAGGCGAGGCCGACGATCAGAATTTTCGCGCCGCGCAAAGTTTTTTTCTGCGCCGCAAGCGCCTTGTTCAATTGCGCGACGACGAGGCGCGGCATGGCGGTGTTGATCTCGCCCGCGAGTTCTACGAAGCGCGTTTCCTGCCCGAATTGCTTCGCCTTCCACGCGAGATAAAACGGGTCGATAGGGATGCAATGGCCGCCGAGTCCCGGCCCCGGATAAAACGGCATGAAGCCGAACGGCTTTGTCTTCGCGGCGGCGATGACTTCCCAGATGTCAATGTCCATCGCGCCGTAGACCGACTTGAGTTCGTTGACGAGCGCGATGTTGACGCTGCGGAAAATGTTTTCGAGCAGCTTCGTGGCCTCGGCGGTGCGGCAGTTCGCGACGGGGATCAAGGTGCGGATCGCGCGCGAATAAATTTTCCGCGCCGCGTCCAGACACGCGGGCGTGTAACCGCCGATGACTTTTGGAATCTCCGAAACCTTGTTGTCGGGATTGCCGGGGTCTTCGCGCTCCGGCGAATACGCGAGGTGAAAATCTTTTCCGGCTTGCAGATTGGAACCGCGTTCGAGAACTTCGCGCAATTCATTTTCAGTCGTGCCGGGGTAAGTTGTGGATTCGAGAACGATGAGCATCCCGCTTTGCAAATGCGGCGCGATGGCTTCGCCGGTTTTCAAAACGAAGGACAAATCCGGCACTCGATTTTTTTTGAGCGGCGTCGGAACGCAAATTAAAACCGCCGAAGCAGGTTCACTGTAGGAGACGACGTCAGGAGTCTCTAAATTCTTTTTAGTTTGAGACTCGTCACCTCGTCTCCTACCAATTAAAGAAATATCCGTTGACGCGGAAAATTTTCCGGCTTGAACGAATTTTTTAATTTCATCAGCGGGAATATGTTTGATGTAACTTTTGCCGGCGTTGAGGCTCTCGACTTTCTTCTCGTCCATGTCGAGGCCGAGCACCGTCACGCCGCTGCGCGCGAATTGCAGGGCGAGCGGCAGCCCGACGTAGCCGAGTCCGATGATGGCGATGGTCATTTAATTTCCAGCTTGCCTGAGTTGCACACGGGGAAAAAGAAGTTTCTGATTTGCATTTCGGCGGTTCGTGGCGGAGTTTCGACGCAAAATGAAATGCGCCACGCACAATTCCGAAGCCACAGGCATCTGCGCCTACTGCGGGCGCGCGGGCCAGCGCGATTTATTCTTTTCCGTGCGGCGGATCGTCACTGGCGGCGGCGGTTGGCGCGCATTTTTATCTGCCGTCGCCGTTTCTGATCTGGTTCACGGCGGGTTGCCGTGATGACTTGTTGCATCGAAGCGTTACGGAAACGGAAGCAAAGCGAAGGCACGGTGAACACGAATTTTTCGCATAGCAACCCATTCATCATTGCTGCTCACAGGGGCTCATTGTAGATTCGCGCCACATCACAAGCCCAATCGCAACTTCTGTAACGAACATGAGCCGCAAATCAGCCAATCATCCCCTCGCCCGCATCTTCATTGCCTTGGCCCTCGTGGCCGGCGTCAGCCCCGCGTTCACCCAGGACTCCAGCCAGGTTGCCGGCCAAACAAATGCCACCGCCGAGCCAGCCGTTGTCCACACCAACCAAATGCTGGTTCTGGACGGCACAGGTCCGGGGAAATTATTTGAAGGCGTAGGCGCCGTGAGCGGTGGCGGCGCCACGTCGGTGCTGCTCAAGGATTATCCGGAGGCGCAGCGCAGTCAGATTCTCGACATTTTGTTCAAGCCGAACTTCGCCGCCTCGATGCAGACCCTGTATGTCGAGGTTGGCAGCGACGGGAACTCCACGCAAGGCACCGAGCCGACTCATATGCGCACGCGCGACGACCAGAATTACAGCCGCGGCTACGAATGGTGGCTCATGGTCGAGGCCAAGAAACGCAATCCCTCCATCACCCTCGACGCCTGCGCCTGGGGTTGCCCGGGCTGGATCGGCAACGGAAATTTCTGGTCGCAAGATATGTGCGACTACTACGTCAACTGGATCAAAGGTCTGAAATCCAATTACGGCCTGACCCTCGACGCCATCGGCTGCCGCAACGAGCGCGGGTCGAATGTGAAGTGGGTGCAACAATTCCGCAAGACACTGAATGACGCCGGTCTGAACAGCGTGCGCATTCACGCCTTCGACAATCCCGGCAACCGGCAGATGTGGAACTGGATTCCCCAGCTCGCGACCAACATCGAATTGCAAGCCGCCGTGGACGTCATTGACAACCATTGCCTGCCGGGCTTCACGCCGCAGCCCGCGATTGTGCGCGAAACCGCTGAACGCCTCAACAAACCGATTTGGGACACGGAGGAGCACGTCTATGACGAGGACGGAAACCACTACAACACCGACTTCGATGCCGCTTTGGGCTGCGTCCACTTGTTCAACATCAATTACATCGGGCAGGGCGCGACGAAAATCGTCAATTGGTATCTCTGCGGTTCCACCTATCCCATCGAGCCGTATTACCAGCAGCCGCCCGCGTTGTGGGCGAGCAGTCCGTGGAGCGGCCATTACACGCTCAAACCGATCATCTGGTCCTATGCCCATTACGGCCAGTTCACCAAAATCGGCTGGCACTACGTCAACAGCGGTTGCACCGCGCTGTCCTACGGCGGCACCGCCGTGACGCTCAAGTCCGACCGCGGCGATTACAGCGTCATTGTTGAAACCACCCGCGCCACCGGGCCGCAAACAGTCAACTTCAAGCCGACCAGCCTGTCCACGCGCGCGCTCTGCGTCTGGAAAACCACGCGCGACGAACAGTTCATCAAACAGGCTGACATCCAGCCGCACAATGACGGCTCGTTCGCCTGCACGTTCGAGCCGCACGCGATTTATACCCTCTCGACCACGCGCGGCCAGCAGAAGGGCACGTTCGCGGATGTCCCGGCGGAAAAGCCGTTCCCGTTCCCTTACTTCGAGAACTTCGATCATTACACAAATCCCAGGCAATGGGGTTATCTGCCGCACTACACCGCCGACATTTGCGGCGTGTTTGAAGTGGTTGACCGGCCCGACAAGCAGGGCAAATGCCTCCGCCAGGTCGTTGACAAAAAAACACAAAGCTGGGCGCCCGAATGGAAACCCTACACCATCATCGGCGACGAGCATTGGACCGATTACGAAGTGAGCGCCGACATCTCCTTCGACGACAACGGATGGGCCGGCGTCATGGGCCGCGTCAATGCCACCGGCAATGGCTGGGACGGCGACCCCAACGGCTATTACGCCCGGCTGGACGCCGACGGCACCTGCGCCATCTACATCGCCAACCAGCGCCTGCCATCGAGAGGCTCGCGCGACCAGGTGCTCGCGACGAATTGCATCACCGGCTGGAATGCCGCCGGCTGGCACAAAGTCAAGCTCCAGATCCAAGGCTCCAAGCTCACCATGCTCGTGGACGGCAAGGTCGTCGTCACCTCCGAGGACTCCACGTTTGGCCGCGGCATGGCCGGCTTGATCACTGGTGGCCAGGGCAACGAGCGGAATTCGGCGCTGTTCGACGACGTGCTCATCAACACGGTCAACGGCGGGGCGGTCAAGCCCACCGTTTTCGCCCAGGATGGCCAGACCCTCTACAAAGAATGACAGGCGGCGCGGCAGGCGGGCTTTGAAACCGCAGGAACGTGGCAATTCCGGCACAAGGCTCTCTGCCTGGCCGAGCAGCGCGAGCACGCGAGTTTAACGCAAGACGCAAAGACGCGAAGTGAACACAATTTCTTTACCCATCGCATCTTTGCGGCATTGCGTTAAAAAATTCTTCGGTTAATTTGCCGACATGAATTATCGCACTCTGGGACGGACGGGCTGGAAGGTTTCTGAAATCAGCTTTGGCGCGTGGGCCATCGGCGGCTCGTGGGGCGACGTGGATGACAAGGATTCGCTCGCCGCGCTCCACGCCGCGCTCGACGGCGGCGTGAATTTCTTCGACACGGCGGATGTCTATGGCGACGGCCGCAGCGAGCGGCTGATGGCGAAATTGAAAAAAGAGCGGAAGGAAAATTTTTACATCGCCACGAAAGCCGGACGCCGGTTGCCAAAACAAATTCCCGAAGGCTACAACCGTGGAAATCTCACGTCGTTCATCGAGCGCAGCCTGCGGAACCTGGACACGGACGCGATTGACCTGCTGCAACTGCACTGCCCGCCGACCGAGGTTTATTATATGCCGGAAGTTTTTGGCATCCTCGACGATCTGGTGAAGGCGGGAAAATTGCGGCATTACGGCGTGAGCGTGGAAAAAATCGAGGAGGCGCTGAAGGCAATTGAATTTCCGAACGTGCAATCCGTGCAGATCATTTTCAACATTTTCCGGCAGCGCCCGGCGGAATTGTTTTTCAAGGAAGCGCTGCGCCGCAAAGTCGGAATCCTCGCGCGCGTGCCGCTGGCGTCGGGAATGTTGTCGGGCAAAATCACGCGCGAGAGCAAATTCGCAAAGGACGACCATCGCACGTTCAACCGTCAAGGCGAGGCGTTTGACCGTGGCGAAACTTTTTCCGGCGTTGATTTTGAGACCGGCCTGCGCGCGGTGGAAGAATTAAAATTGCTCGCGCCGGAAAATGCGACAATG
>DATCDZ010000081.1:0-7272 GCA_036510395.1 Verrucomicrobiia bacterium | reverse complement strand
TGAAAGTCAGCGGCTGGTATTGGTTCATCTGATGCTGCGCCAGCCTGACGATGTTGATTTCACGTCGCAGGACATCGCGCGTGGTGATTTTTCCCTGAAACTGTTCGTCGCGTATGTAGTCACGTTTTCGAGTCGCGCCCTGAATTTCCGACAGTGATACGTTCTGGCCGCGAATGTGTTCCAGCGAGTGACGCCAAAGCTCATGCTCATGGACAACCGACCGCCGCTCGAACAGATGTTGCTCTGCCCAGCCAACCGCCTGTTGTGCTGTTACAGTCTGTGAAATTTCCGGCGAACGCTGTTTGTCCAAGCGACTGATTTGCCACCATTCTTTCCATGACAGTTGTTTGTTCCAGATGGATTGCAGTTTGACGATGCCGACATCTTTGATTTTCCGCGCGCGTTCCTTGTGCGCGATGTTGGCGCGAATGACTTTGATGTTTTGATTGGCCTTGTCCGGCTCACGTTCGAGCAGCTCCTTCGTCTTTTCGTCAATCTCTCGGTGACGTTTCGAGAAACGATCAATTAATCCCCTGCTGATGCCTTCAATCTCGAAATCGCCGCGCGGGTTGTTTTGGACGCGATACCCGAAATTTTGCAGCGATCTGACCAGTTCGTGATGATAAATGTTCTCAATGAATTTTTGCGCCGGAAACATTTCGCAGGTTTCAAGGGCTTTCCAACGGCGTTCCGTCGCATCAAAGGTTGAGTTGAACAGGATGCAATGACTATGCAAGTGCGGGTCCAATGCGCGGGACGCATCATGCCGGAATATTGCGCCGACCAGATTGCCCGTGCGTCGGTGCGAATACTGGTTGTCTTTGCGGACACGAGTTGCGGCGAACGATTCAAATTGGTTCATGGCCAGACGAACCGCCTGATCGTGCGCCTCGATAATCCGCTTGTCATTGCCGACCAGCGCCGCAATCGAAATTGATTTTGGCGGTGAGATGGTGAAATCGAAAAACACCCGCCGATTCGCTGATTCATGGATACCACCATCTTTGTCCAGTGTGACCCGCTTCGTGTTCATCCGTTGCGTGAGCCGTTCATCTGTTTGCGGATTCACATTCCGGCACAGGTTCAGAAAATCTTTTTCCGTGGTGACACCGGACAATCCTAATTTCTGCGCGCCCTCGCCCATCCATTCGCCTAAAACCGTCCTGCCTTCCATGTAGTAATCACCAACGCGCAAATGCTCTTTGAAATACGATTCAGCATTTTTCAGGTTGTATTGCGTTTTTGATCCCAACATGGCGGTGAAGCTACATCATCGCTTTGAAAATTCTGTGCCATGCGTAGCACAAGATTTATGTGAGTCTGTGCTATTAAAGATTGGACGCTGCACTCCTTGTCGTCACAAGGGACAGACGTAACAACGAAAGTGCCGGACAAAAATCAAACAGCAGTTGAACAAAAATTATGAATACATCAATCGTATCCGCCGAGGCGAAGGCTCGCCTGACCGAAGCCGTCAAGAATTACACGCCGCCCGCGCCGGAAAAATACCGCGCGCTGGATGAAGTGAAAGAGGCCATCATTGAACTGAGGGAGCGCAAAGCGTCGTATCAAACCATCCGCGCCATGTTGCATGACAACGCCGGCATTGAAGTTTCACATCAAACCGTCGCCCGTTATTGCCGCGAGGTGCTGGATGCAGCCAAGCCAAAGAAACCGCGCCGTCCCAAGACGCACCTGGCCGAACCACCGGCATCCGCCCAAGGGGAATTGGCAGCGCGGCCACCGTTCAGCCATTCACGGTCACGCGAACCGCGTGTCACGCCTTCAAAAAATCTTTAGCGCAGCAGCGCAGGTGTCGCCCGTCATGGCGATCAAGAGCGACACAAAGTAAATCCACCAATCCTAAAGAGCAAAAGCAGTTTGGTTCAACGTCCGTGACCAACGTGCGTTACACAGCCCTGTAACGCGCGCTCGTCGCGGACGAATAAGAGAGAGCGCAATCGCGCTCCGCTTCCGTCTGTCATTGGCAGCGTCGCTTCGGCGCGCGGCTGCAACTCATGCCGTTCCACCGCGTCGCCTGCCGCTTACCGCCGCCAACGCCAGACCGAAGCAACTGCAAATATCATAAATCAATCGTCAGATAATCGTCAGGCCAAACCCGGTAATCGTCAGATTCGCCGCCGCAGATTTGATTCAGGAACCCCTCGGCCATCTGGCTGCGCGCGCTGTTGTGGATACAAATAAACAGGACTTTGTTTTCATAAAGCAGGTTGGGGATTCCCTTTATACCAACCGCGTGAGCGGTTGCATATGTTGCAAACGGACAACAAGAGTTACAAATAAAAATGGCGACGAGCGTCCACTGCACGCCGCCACCAACGCAAAAAACTTCCCATTAGTTTGCACAGCGAATTCATTCGCAGGGACATTTTATTTCCACGCCAAAATTATTGCACCAGCCACAACCAGCGTGCCGCCGATCCATTGATGCCAGGTCAGTTGTTCGCGCAACACCAGGGCGGCGAACGCAATGACGAATACCACGCTAAGTTTGTCCACCGGAGCGACGCGGGAAGCCTCACCCAATTGAAGCGCGCGAAAGTAACAAAGCCATGAAAGCCCCGTCACCAGACCTGAAAGAATAAGGAACAGCCAAGTGCGTCGTGATAGCGTGTGGAGAGATGCCGTGCTCGTGGTTGCGAGGGCAATTCCCCAAGTGAAGACAAGCACCACGGTCGTGCGAATGGCCGTGGCAAGATTGGAATTTATGCCAGCCACGCCAATCTTTGCCAGAATCGCAGTCACACCGGCGAAAAAAGCGGACAACAAAGCCCAAATAAACCAGTTCATAGATATAACAATTTAGCGGTTGGTTGGTTGATGTTCGTTACCTTCCAGACTTTTCGTTTTCATAAATTTCCAATCCCGCCAAATGAGAACGATCACGATGAGATCAAGAATGCTCACCAAACCCAAGCCAAGGGAATGATTGTGGCTGAACCGATACACCTGATAGCACAAAAAGACGCCTAGTGCCGCCAAAGCTGTCGGATAAGACCATAATTTTCCGCGCAATAGACCGGCGGCCAGTCCGATTTTAGTAATCCCATAAACCAAAAGATAGATAGATGCAAAGTGCTTCGTGCTGATGGAGAGTTGGTGGAAAAAATCAACTAGATGGTTGGCGACAAAATCAGTCGGGTCTTCCTGCAATTCTCCCTGGGTCAGCCAGTCAACCAGATTGCGGAGTGACGCCGTGGTGGTGAATAAAAGAGCAAAGCCTGCGATTGCCTCCAAAGTCCCGTCAACTCCCTTGCTCCAAACCCCGATTTTGAAAAGAAGGTGAATCTGCTTCTCTGTCAGCTTCAGTTTCATAATCCAATACCGTTCAATTTACTTCGCGTGGTGTGGGCTTCTCCAACACCGATTTTTTGCGCAGACGCAGCAGCAGGTAATAAATCACCGGCGTGGCGATCAGCGACAGTGGCACGGAAAAGAACAACGCCCCAATGACGGCGACGGCCAGCGGTCGGAGCATTTCCGCGCCCGCGCCGATGCCGTAGGCCAGCGGCAACATTCCGAGCGCGGCGGCCAGCGACGTCATCAAGACAGGCCGCAACCGGCGATGACCCGCCCGCACCAGCGCCTCGACCAGTTCCACGCCATCGCCCTGCAATTGTTGAAAATAATCGAGAACGAGAATGCCATTCTTGGCAACGATACCAATGCCGATAATCGCGCCGAGAAAGGAAACAATGTTCAACGTGATGCCGGTGATCCACAAACCCAGCACAGTGCCGAACAATGCCAGCACCGCGCCAAAAAGAATCGCAATCGGCTCGTAGAACGAACGGAATTCAATCAGCAGCACGGTGAACACGAGCAGAATGGCGGCGAGCAGCACCATCAGGAGATTGACAAACGACTGCTGTTGCTGCTGATAAAGTCCGCCGTATTCCACCGTGCCCGGCGGCAGCCAATTGTCCTGGCTCAACGTGGTCTGGATGTCGCGCATGGTGCTGCCCATGTCCCGGCCTTCCAGACGCGCGGAGACGATGATGTCCTGCCGCAAATCATCGCGATCCAGTTCTACTTCGCTCGGCTCAATGCTCACGTCGGCAACTTGATCCAGCCGCACGACCGCGCCGTTTGCCGTTCGCAATGGCAATTCACGCAAAGCGGAAATTTGATTCACACTTTTCGGCTCGGCCAGCACGCGGATGTTCACGATGCGGTCGCCTCTGAGCACATAAGATGAAACCTGACCGAGCAGAGCGGTGTTCACAGCGTCGGCGATGTCCTGTGCGGTGAGGCCAAACCGCGCGGCGTCGGCGGGATGCACGCGGAGATTGATGGAAGGCCCGGTTTCGGTCAGACCGTCGAACGTGTCCACAACGCCGGGAATTTTTTGAATTTGCGCTTCGACGCGCGGCGCTGTTTTTTCCAGCCATTTCAAATCGGGTGAGAACAACTTGATTTCAATCGGATCGGGCGTGAGTTGCAAATCGCCGATCAAATCGGTGAGGATGCCCGGAAAATCCCAGCGGATGTCCGGGAACCGTTCGTTGAATTCATGCCGGAACTGCGCGATGACTTCGTCCGTCGTGTGCTTGCGGTTTGGTTTGAGTTTGACCAGAAAATCGCCGCTATACGGTTCGGTGATGAACAATCCCAATTGTGTGCCGAGCCGGCGGGAATAGCTTTCCACGTCCGGGTCTGCGCGGATGATGGCTTCCGCTTCGTCGAGCTGGCGCGACGTTTCGGTCAGGCTTGTGCCCGGCGGCGCATTGTAATCAATCACAAAACCGCCCTCGTCAAATGCCGGCAGAAAATCCGTCGCCAGTTGGCGATAGACAAAAACCGACGCGACCAAGATCAAACCGCACGCCAGCAATGTCAGCCAGCTATTTCGCAACGCCCAACGCGCGGAGAATTCATAAATCCGGAGCACCCTCTTCAGCAAAAACCCGCCCTCTTCGCCGTGTGGGTTTTCCGATTTTTTTGGTTCACTGATAAACCACGCGGCCAGCGATGGCGTCAGCGTGATGGCCAGGACCAATGACGTGAGCAACGAAACAACCATCGTCAAAGCCAGTGCGCGGAAAAAAACTCCGGCCACTCCGGTCAAAAAGGCAAGCGGCAGAAAAACCACGACGGGCGTGAGCGTCGAACCGATGAGCGGTTTCAAAATTTCGCCGATGGCTTCTTGAATTCCCGCGAGCCTCGGACGACCGGCGGCAATGCGGACGCACATCGCCTCGACGACGATGATGGCGTTGTCAATAATCAGCCCGATGGCCGCCGCGATGCCGCCGAGCGTCATCATGTTGAAACTGATGCCCGCCAGTTTTATGGCCACGAACGTGATCAGCACCGAGATGGGAATGGTGACGATGGCAATCCACACGCTGCCCCAATTTTTCAGGAAGAAATAAAGGATGAACACCGACAGAATCAGCCCGAAAATAATCGCGTCCCAGACGCTGCCGACTGAATCGCTCACAAACAGGGACTGGTCGTAGAAAAACGCGAGGTGCATGTCCGGCGGCAGTTCTGCCTTCAGCTTTTGAATCTGGGATTTCAGCGCGGCGGCAATTTTCAACGTGCTGCCGTCGGGCTGGCTTTGAATGTTGAGCAAAACGGCGTTGCGGCCTTGCGCCGTGACGACCCTGTAAGCCGGTTCCGGTCCGCGTTCGACGCGCGCCACGTCTTTGATCTGCACCGGATGATTTCCTTGAACGGCGATGACGACGTTCCCAATTTCTTCCGGCGAATGGACGCGGCCATCCACCGTCGTCAAATAAAGATGATAATTTTCCTCCATCATGCCGGCAGGCGCGACGAGATTGTTTTTCGTCAGCGCGTCGCTCACGTCCTGCAACGACAAATGCGCCGCCTGCAATTTCAACGGATCCACGACGACGTGATATTCCGGCACATGGCCGCCGGTGAGTTCGACTTTCGCCACGCCGGGAATTTGCAGGAACAGAGGCTTGAGTTTGTAATTGGCCGTTTCCCACAAGTCCATCAAATCGCGGTTGGAACTGGTCAGGCTGATGCCGATGATGGGAAACGCGGAAAAGGTCAACCGCGAAACTTCCGTGGAAGCCGTCGCGGGCAAATCCGCGCGGATTTCCGAAAGCCGCCCCAGCACATACAATTCCGAGCGCTGCATGTCCACGTTCCAGTTGAAGAAAATGTTGATCTGCGCGGAGCCTTGAGCGGTGGCGGAGCGCACGGAATTCACGCCCGGAACATCTTTCATCGCTTCTTCAATCGGGCGCGTGATCGTCGCCATCATTTCGTCGGCGGGCATGATGCCATTGTCCACGAGAATGACGACGCGCGGGAAATCCGTTTGTGGAAAAACTGACGATGGCGTGCGCAACGCCGAAAAAACGCCGGCCACGCACAATGCCGCCGCGATGAACGTGATGGACAGCGCGTGTCGCGTGGCAAACCGGCCCAATGGCGAAGTGGCGTCGGACTTCATTGCGCTGAAGAAGAATTGGTTGTCGCTTCGTCCGCTGAATTAACAATCTGAATTTTCGTTTTGTCCGGCAGGCCATAAGCGCCGACCGTCACCACCGAATCGCCTTCCTTGAGTCCCTGCGCTTCAACTTCAACCCAGCCATTTTCCCGCAAACCAATTTTTACCGGCACTTGCGTCGCATCGTCGCCTTTGACCAAAGCAATGACGCTGTTTCCATTTTCATCCGTCACAATGCTTGCTTCCGGCGCGGCCAAACAATTCGTGTGAACCGCCGTGACTATTTTCAATGGAACAAATTGTCCGGGACGCAATCCGCTGTCTGGCGACAGCGACGCCCAAATTGAAATCGTCCCGTCATTTGCATTCACCGCCGGGCTGACAAACGAAAGTGAAGTTGTCACTGGCGTCGAGCCGAGCAACTGAACCTCTTCGCCGGTTTTTAATTCACCTGCTTCCGCCGCCGGAATTTGCGCGCTCACGGCGAGCCGTCTCAAATCCATCACTTCGGCGACAATTGTGGTTGCGTCCACCGCCTGGCCCAACTTCACATTGACGCGCGTAATCGTTCCCGACAACGGCGCGACGATTTGCAGTGAGGCCAATTGCGCCTCGGCGTCCTGCAAATTTCGCAGCGACGTGTTTTGCTGCGCGAATAATTTTTCCTGACGCTCCACTTCGGCTTCCGCGTAATCAAATGTTGTCGTCCCGGAATTTAATTCCACCAGCACGTCGCCTTTTTTCATCTGCTGGCCGGCGATGGCATTTATTTTTGTGACGATGCCCGCGACCGGCGCGGCCAGTTGCGCGCCTGCGGCGGG
>DATCDZ010000080.1:0-21109 GCA_036510395.1 Verrucomicrobiia bacterium | reverse complement strand
CGTTCATGGAAAAGGATAACTATTCATCCACAGCGGCTCGCGAGGACGCTCGCCTCACCAATGATTGCAGTTGGGCTTTTTTCCAAAAGCTTTCCGCCGTTTCACCCGCACCATTCTCCGCGTTTCTGGATTGTGGCGAATTTGAAATTGCCTCGTCCTCGCCGGAACAATTTTTGCGCATGAGCGGGTCACACATTGTCACGCGCCCGATCAAGGGCACGCGCCCGCGCGACGCCGACCCGACGCGCGACGCGCAGCTCGCCTACGAATTGCAGACGAGCGCCAAGGAACTCGCCGAACTCGTGATGATCACCGACCTGTTGCGGAATGATTTGGGCAAGGTCTGCGAATTCGGTTCCGTGCAAGTGCCGGAGCTGGCAAAGCTGGAAAAATTCGCGCAAGTGCAGCATCTCGTTTCCACCGTCGAGGGCCGATTGCGGAAGGACATGACGCATTTTGCCGCATTCGCGTCGTGTTTTCCCGGTGGCAGCATCACCGGCGCGCCGAAATTCCGCGCGATGGAAATTATTGACGAACTCGAGCCAATTTCGCGCGGGCCGTATTGCGGCGCGATTGGCTATCTCGGCTTCAACCACGAAAGCCAGTTGAGCATCGCCATCCGCACGGCGGTCTGCAAAGACGGCCTCGCTCATTTCAACGTCGGCGCCGGCATCGTGGCCGATTCAAATCCCGAAGCCGAATACGAGGAAACGCTGGCGAAGGCGCGTGGATTTTTTGCCGCGTTAAATTGTAGCAGCCGACGTAAGGAGGCTCATTTCAAAATCGAAAACGAAAAATTGATTTGAGTCTCGTCACCTCGACTCCTACAAAATAAATTGTTACTCTTCTTTTTCAACAACCAGCATTTTCATCGGCATATTTGTTGGAATAAACTCAAGGCCTAATTGGTCGAGTGCTATTCTTTTCAAAGCATCCTGTTGGGTTTCGCCCGCCCTGGTTTGAAATTCAAGTGTAACATCATAACGATTTTCTCCTTCTATTCCTGTTTGGTTATCCACATGCGTTTTCAGCAAGGCACTAAAACAAGCAGCAATGCCTGACAGATTTTGATTCTTGATGGAAATTTTATTTTGAAGAATTCGAGTCGAATAGGAAGGCAAACCTCCGGCGGTAGGTTGAAGTGCTGGCGCTGACGAATATTTTGTTTTCAAGATTAAAGCATTCGTTTCAACAGTTTCTAGATGAGCGACCAAACCAAATTGATTTTTGATTTCTTCTTGGAGTGCTTTTCTTGGTTCATCCGAGCCGGGAGAGTTGGAAAGCGTCAACATGAGATCAAGCTTTTTATCTAAATAGCCAGTTGGTAAAATCACATGGCTGGACATTGGGGGAGGGTCGTAAGCTTCTCTTAAAATCTGAACCAAACTTTGTCCGCGCCCGATTATTTTTTCATTCGACTCTATCAATCCCAAATTTGTATTGAATTTCGTCGGACGGAGAATAAGAACCGGTGGAAGTTCTTCAAGAAGTTTGCCGAATTGCATTTCTCTAGATTGCATTGTGCTGATTGCTTTTTTTGGATCGGGGTCGCCGAAATCAATTTCCCAGTATTTTGGATTATCTGCCCAAGACAAATCCGTTGCTGATAGTTTTGGATTCGCAATTTTTTCTACAACAACCGTGGTTGCTCCACCTGCGAGCAATATAACCGCGCTCGCGATGATTGCTGTTTTCACTTTTGTCCATGCCATAATTTTCAATGCTCCTTTGATGAGGGTTAATGTTGAAGTTGAAGCTGCTGCGCCTTTGGCCAGTGCCACGGCAGTCACAGATTTCGCCAGCGCCACGGGCGCGGCTTGAACGGAATTGGCGGAAATCGCTCCGGCGAGGGTTTCCGCCATCGAACTCACGCCGCGTTTGGCAAAGTAACGGTTCAGCTTCTCCAATGCGCGGCTCACGCGCTTGCGCGCGGTGTCTTCGCCCAAGCCCAATTTGTTCCCGACTTCCGCCAGACTTTTATTTTCAAAAAATCGCAGCAGCACGGCTTGACGGTCGGTTTCGCCGAGCGTCGCCAGCGCTTCGTCCAGCAGCGGCGATATTTGGTTCCACATCTCGCCAGACGCAGCGGAAGAACTTTCGGTTTGCATTTGCAACTCCTTCTCAATGATGGCCGTCCGCAAGAACCGTTTGGCACGGTCGCGGGTCTGCGCGAACGCGGCAAACCGCGTCGTCCTGAAAAACCAGCCGGTCAAAATGGTTTTCTCCGAAATCCGCCCGGCCTTTTGCGCGAGAATAATAAAAACGGCCTGCGTGATTTCCTCGGCCAGATGCGAATCGCGCACCTGCCGCAACGCCGCCGAATAAACAAATTCGATGCGCCGCGAAACCAGTTCCTCAAACGCCGTCTCGGAATTGTTCGCCGCGTAGTCGCGCAGCAGCGCCATGTCGTCCATTGCCTGCATTCACCTATAAATGCCGGTTTTGACGGAAACCGGACACTCTTTTTTAAACACGAATTTCACGAATTGCCACGAATTTTCAAAAGACCTGATTTTAATTCGTGGAAATTAGTGTGATTCCTGTCTTTTTCCTCCTGCGTCTTTGCGTTAAACATGGGCGTGCTCGTTTTTCTCAACGGACAATTTTTGCCAGAAGCGCAGGCCGTCGTTCCCGTGAACGACCGCGGCTTCATGCTTGGCGACGGCCTGTTTGAAACCATGCGCGTGATTGGCGGAAAACCTTTCCGCTTCGCGCAGCATCTGGAGCGCATGGCGCGCGGCGCGGATTTTTTGAAGATCCAGCCGCCGTTTGCGCCGAAGGAACTGGAAAAATTCGCCACGCAACTCATCGGGCAAAATAAAATGCCCGACGCAATTTTGCGCGTGACCTTGACGCGGGGCGCGGGCGAACGCGGCTACAAGTTTGATGGTGAAAGCAAACCGACGGTCGTGATGACGTTGCACGCCGCGCCTTCTGTGGAAAGTTCAATCGAATGGAACCTTGCCACGTCTTCGTTTCGGATTCCCGCAGCCGATCCGTTGTCATCGTTCAAGACGACGAGCAAAATTCTGCACGTCATGGCGCACGCCGAGGCGGTGGAAAAAGGCGCGGATGAGGCGTTGCTCGTCAATACGAACGGCGAGGTCGCCGAGACGGCGGGCGGAAACCTGTTCTGGGTTTATGAGGATAAAATTTGCACGGTGCCGACGGGGCGCGGCGTGCTGCCGGGCATCACGCGGGCGATTGTCCTCGAAATCTGCCAGTCGCTGGGATTGCAGACGAACAAGCGCGTCATCAAGCCGGAGGCGCTGCGGAATTCCAAAGGCATTTTTGTGACGCAAAGCGCGCTGGGAATTGTTCCCGTTTCGGTTTTTGACGGCGAACCGGTCGCACCGTCGCCGCTCGTGGATCAAATCGCGCAGGCTTACAATGAAATGCTTTGCAGGGTTGAAAGTTGAAGGTTGAAAGTTTTGGCGCGCGGTTGAAAAACTTGCAACTTTCAATCTGAAACTTGAAATTTGAAATTTGAAACTTGAAACTCCTTTTGTGCCGCGCAAACCCGAATTCCAAACGCTTCAAGCCCGGCGCAGGAAACGCGGCGGCGGATTCGGCTGGCTGATTTTTTTGATTGTGGTTGCCGGCGCGGTTTATTGGTTCTGGCGGCACGAACATCCGGCAAGGGAAATTGTCAGAACGCCGCCGCCGGCTACGGCGGTTGCGCCCGTCAAACCGCCGCCGAAGCCGGTTGTCGTCGCGCGGCAATCGCCGGCGGATTTTTCGCGCCCGGTGCTTGACGTTTTGGAGGCGCAGGTTGCGCTGGCGCGGCGCGGGATTTCGCCGGGTTCGATTGACGCGACGCCCGGCCCGCAGACGCGCGAGGCGATTTCAGTTTTTCAGCAGATTGAAAAATTGCCGCAAACCGGCAGGCTTGACACGAACACGCGCCCGCAACTGACGCTCGACGCGCCGGTTTTGACGAGTTACACGGTGACGACGAACGACCTCGCGCGTTTGCAGCCGCTTGGCAAAACGTGGCTCGCCAAATCGCAGCAGTCGGCGCTTGATTACGAAACGGAACTGGAACTCGTCGCGGAGGCGGCCCATTCGCATCCGTTGTTGATTAAAAAACTGAATCCGAACGTGAACTGGACGAACATTTCGCCGGGGATCATTTTACAGATTCCCGACGTGAATTATCCGGCGGCGGCGGACAAGGCGGCGTTCGTCGTCATTCATTTGTCTGAACGATTTCTGGAGGCGTTTGACGAGAACACCAATTTACTGGCGCATTTTCCGTGCAGCATCGCGGCGAAAGTCGAGAAGCGGCCGGTCGGCGAACTGCACGTCGCCGTCATCGCGCCGAATCCGAATTACACGTTCGACCCGGAACTTTTTCCAGAATCTGGCGAAACGCAAAAGCTGGTCTTGCCGCCCGGCCCGAACAATCCGGTCGGCGTGGCGTGGATTGGTCTGGACAAAACGGGTTACGGAATTCACGGCACGTCCGCGCCGCAGCAGATCGGGCGCACGGAATCGCACGGCTGTTTCCGGCTGGCGAACTGGGACGCGGAATATCTGCTGAAACTGGCGTGGGTTGGGATGCCGGTGGAAGTCGAGCCGTGACGAGATTATGCTTGCGCGGCAGTCGCAAACAGTCTAAACCGTCTTCGTCACCCGCTGAAATCAAGTTATGAATACCCAGCAGGAAGAATTGTCGCATGAGCACAGTCTGCTCCGCACTCTGATTAACAACCTGCCTGATTGCATTTACGCCAAGGATATCGAAGCGCGAAAAATCATCGCCAATCCTGCCGACCTTAAGAATTTGGGTTGCAAGACCGAAGACGAAGCCGTCGGCAAGACTGATTTTGATTTCTTTCCGCAGGACATTGCCGAGAGATTTTTTGCCGACGACCTGACGGTTTTGCAAACCGGGCAGCCGGTCATCAATCGGGAGGAGAAGGTCGTCCTGCCAACTGGCGAAACGCGCTGGCTGTTGACTTCAAAAATCCCCTGGCGCGATGCCGCCGGTAAAATCATCGGTCTCGTTGGCGTGGGCCGTGACGTGACCAGCCAGAAGGAGACGGAAATCAAGTTGAAGGACGAGCGCAACCTGCTCCGCACTTTGATTGACCATCTGCCCGATGGCATTTATGCGAAGGGCGCCGATGCGCGCAAAATTATGGCCAATCCCGCCGACCTGAAAAATCTGGGCTGCAAGACCGAGGCCGAAGCCGTTGGCAAAACCGATTTTGATCTTTATCCAAAGGAAATCGCCGACGCGTTTTTCGCGGACGACCAGTCTGTTCTCAAGGATGGGAAACAGGTCATCAATCGCGAGGAGAAGGTCATGTTGAAGGATGGCGAAACACGCTGGCAGTTGACCTCAAAAATTCCGTGGCGCGACGTGTCCGGCAAAATCATCGGGCTGGTCGGCATCGGGCGGGACATCACGGAACGGAAAAATCTTGAGGCGGAAGTCCTGCGCGCCCAGCGCATGGAAAGCCTCGGACGGCTTGCCACCGGCATCGCACACGACCTCAACAACACCCTCGCGCCGGTCTTGATTTCCGTGGAGCTGCTGCGCCAGAAGCTTCAGGATGAAGACAGCCTGCATGTGCTGGCCGCCATTGAGGCCGCCGCCCGGCGCGCGGCGGATACCGTCAAGCAGGTCCTGTCGTTCAGCCGCGAGGCGGAAGGCCGGCGCACAACCGTCAACCCCAGCCGCCTCGCCGATGGGGTCGTCCGCATCGCCTCCCAGATGCTGCCGAAAAACATCCGCATCGAAACCCGGGTTGCGGAGGATCTCTGGCCCATTCTCGGCAACCCGCTTCAACTGCACCAGGCGCTGCTCAACCTCTGCACCAACGCCGGCGAAGCCATGCCGGCCGGCGGCCCGCTGACGCTCTCCGCGCGCAATTTCACAGCGGACTCTCATTTCGCCGGTTTGCACAGCGGGGCCGTCGCGGGGCCGTATGTCCTCATGGAAGTTTCAGACACCGGCGGCGGCATCGCACCGGAATTGCGCGAGCGGATTTTTGAGCCGTTTTTCACCACCAAGGAACTGGGCAGGACAAACGTGGGCATGGGATTGTCCACCGCCCTCTCCATCGTCAAAAGCCACTACGGTCTCATCCTCGTGAAAAGCGAAATCGGCAAAGGCTCCACGTTTCAGGTTTATCTGCCCGCCCAGGCGGACGCCGCCGCCGAAAAACACGCCGGCTGACCGCCGGTCGCCAGACGGCGCCGATTCCAAAATCGCGCCAAAATTATCATTGCCGCCAGCCGCAGTTCGGCCAAGCTGTTCCCGAACTTGACGAAAGGAAAATTATGACAACTGGAATTATGCTCGCAGAACCCACAACCTTGGCATTGGGATTGATTGTGGTTTTAGTCGGCTTGGTGGTGGTTGCAATCATCGTCGGCGTGATGATCATGGGTATTTACAACAAGCTCGTCACCATGCGCAACCGTTACAAGAACGCCTACGCGCAGATTGACGTGCAGCTCAAGCGCCGCTACGACCTGATTCCCAATCTCGTCGAGACCGCCAAAGGCTACATGGCACACGAACGCGGCACGCTCGAAGCCGTCACCGCCGCGCGCAACATCGCCTACGCCGCCTCGAAAGCCGCCGCCGCCAATCCCGGCGACGCGAGCGCGATGAAAAATCTGACGGCGGCGGAAACCGGCCTCGGCGGCACGTTGAGCCGCTTGATGATGGTGAGCGAAGCGTATCCTGATTTGAAGGCGAACCAGAACATGATGCAGCTCACCGAGGAACTGACTTCGACGGAAAACAAAATCTCCTTCGCGCGGCAGGCTTACAACGATTCCGTGATGACTTATAACACCGACCGCGAAGTGTTTCCGAGCAACCTCATCGCCGGAATGTTCAACTTCGGCGCAGCGGAACTGTTCGTCGTGGACAAGCCGGAGCAGAAGGACGCGCCGAAAGTTTCATTCTCGTAAAAAAATTGTAGCAGCCGACGTGAGGAGGTTTTGACTATTTTTGACAAAGTTGAATTGAGCCTCGTTACCTCGGCTGCCACAAAAAATTCAAATGGATTTCTTCGAGCGACAGGACAAGGCCAGGAAAAAAACCAGATGGCTTTTGATTTACTTTGTTGTGGCGGTCGCGGCGATGATCGCCGCCATTTACATCGTGTCGCTGTTGATTTTTTCCGGCGTTCAACCGCATCAGCATCGTTTCAATGATGAACAGCCGCAGTTCGATTTGTGGAATCCGCAAATTTTCCTCGCCGTCGCGCTCGGCACGCTCGCGGTTGTTTTCATCGGCAGCAGTTACAAGACCATGGCGCTCGCCGCCGGCGGCAGCGCGGTCTCGGAAATGATGGGCGCGCGGCTCGTCAGCGCGAACTCGACCGATCCTGACGAACGCAAGCTGCTCAACGTCGTCGAAGAAATGGCCATCGCGTCCGGCGTGCCCGTGCCACAGGTTTATGTCATGGACGACGAGAACGGCATCAACGCCTTTGCCGCCGGCCACAAACCCGGCGACGCCACCGTCACCGTCACGCGCGGCTGCATGAAAATTTTGTCGCGCGACGAACTGCAGGGCGTCATCGGCCACGAGTTCAGCCACATTCTCAACGGCGACATGCGGCTGAACCTTCGGCTCATGGGAACGATTTTTGGAATTCTTTGCCTCGCCATCATCGGGCGAATTCTTTTGCAAACCGCGCGCGGTGGCGGCCGCGGGCGCGGACAAAATCCGCTGCCGATTCTCGGACTCGCGCTGTTGATCATCGGCTATATCGGCGTTTTTTTTGGACGCTTGATTCAAGCCGCCGTCAGCCGCCAGCGCGAATTTCTCGCCGACGCCTCGTCCGTGCAGTTCACGCGTAATCCCGGCGGCATCACCGGCGCGCTGAAAAAAATCGGCGGCCTTGGCGAAAACGGTTCGCGCTTGAGCCACGCTCATTCGGAGGAATTATCGCATATGTTTTTTTCCAACGGCATCAGCGAGGCTTTCATCGGCCTGCTCGAAACGCATCCGCCGCTCACCGACCGCATCCGCGCCTTCGATCCGAACTTCGACGGGAAATTTCCTGAAGTTCGCTATGATGATTTCGATGAATCCGGTGGAAAGATTTCAAAACCGAAACGCGCGCCGATGCCAAATCTTTTCGGTGGCGTGCTGGGCGGCACAATTCTCGCATCCGGCGACATGGACGAACCGCCCGTCATCAAACCACACCGCGTTTTGCCAAACATCGGCAACCCGACGCCGCTGCATCTGGAATACGCCGGGCAATTGCACGATGCGCTCCCGGAAAATGTGAAGGCCGCCGCGCGTGAACCGCTCGATTCCGCCGCGCTGATTTACGCGCTGCTTTTGAGCGCGGATGCAAACGCGCGGGCAAACCAAATTGCCGGAATTGGAAAACGCTTTTCGCCGCCGGTTTCCGAAAAGACCGCCGCGTTGTTTCCAGACGTTGCAAAAATCGCCGCACACGTTCATCTGCCGATCATCAACCTCGCGCTGGGCGGGTTGCGGCAGTTGAGCGCCGATCGGTTCCAGACTTTCTCGCAGACGCTGCAATGGCTCATCGAAAGCGACGGCACGGTCGAGATGTTCGAGTTTGTGCTGCAAAAAATCGTGCTGCGGCATTTGGATTCGCAGTTCAACGGCCCGCAAAAATCCGCCGTCCAATTTTACTCGATCAAACCGCTCGTGCCGGATTGTGCCATTGTTCTTTCCGCGGTGGCAAACGTCAGCAGCGATGACGCGGTGGAAATTGAAAAAGCTTTTGAAACCGGCGCGCCATATCTGCGCGCGCCGGACGGCGCCGGTTTGAATTTGCTGCCGAAGGAAAATTGCGGCGTGAAGGAAATTGACGCCGCGTTGAACCGCCTCGCGCAAGCCGCGCCGCAAATTAAAAAGAATCTGATCGAAGCCTGCGTCCACACCATTGGCGCGGACGGCGTGATTCAGGAAGCGGAAGCCGAACTGCTCCGCGCGATTTCCGACACGCTGGACTGCCCGATGCCGCCGTTTGTGGAAATGCCCGGACAATGACGATCTGGTTCACCTGATGGTTGCCGCGAAATTTCCGCATTGCCTTTCTCCGGCCGGCAGGCAAACTGCGAGGCTCAATGTCGGGGCGTAGCGTAGGCTGGTAGCGCGCTTGGTTCGGGTCCAAGAGGTCGTGAGTTCGAATCTCACCGCCCCGACCATTTTCAATTTAAGATTTTCAACTGGCGATTTCCGATTTGAAAACTCAAACCAACGCGCCGGAAAATCTGATCGTCCAATTGCGTTCGATAGTTGAGCCGCTGGACCTGGCGGAAATTTTTCCAAAACCACAGCCGCTCGAAGTCGAACTCGGCTGCGGTGACGCCTCGTTTCTTGTCGAATACGCGCGGCGGAATCCCGGAAGGAATTTCATCGGTGTCGAGCGGCTGCTGGGACGCATTTCAAAGTTGGACCGCAAAGGCCGTCGTGCGGCGGTGGCAAATCTGCGCGGCGTGCGGATTGAATCGTCGTATTTTTTGCAATGGCTCCTGCCGCCGTGTTCGGCGTCCGCGCTGCATATTTATTTCCCCGATCCGTGGCCGAAGAAACGTCACCACAAAAACCGGCTCGTCAACGAAGCCTTTCCCATGCTCGCCCGCGCCGCGCTCGCGTCCGCCGGGAAAATTTATTTGCGGACGGATGACGCGGATTATTTTCAGCAGATGACGGAAGTGTTTGGCGCGGCCAAAGAATTTCGCGAAATTGCAACGCCGGTTGAACTGGCGGAGGTTCACACCGATTTTGAGCGGGAATTCAATGCGCGGGGAATCCATACCTTACGGGCGGCGTATCAAATAATGTAGCAGCCGACGTGAGGAGGCTTATTTCAAAATCGAAAACGGGAATTGATTAGATCCTCGTCACCTCGGCTGTTACGGGACATTAAACATCAATCACCGGCTTGTCGTCATCGTCCTTTTTCGGGGGCGGCGGCGGACGGCGCTGGATTCTGATGCTCGCGCGGGTGTTGCCGGTCAGGACGTTCAGCGCGATGGAAATGACGCTGATGATGAACGCGCCGGCAAAGGCGTAGCCGAAAGTGTCCACATGAAAAAGCGGCGTCATCAGCGCCCCGACGAAGTAAAGCAGCAGCGCGTTGATGACGAAGGTGAAAAGGCCGAGCGTGAAAATCAGCAGCGGCAGCGCGATGAGCATGAGGATCGGGCGGACAAAGGCGTTGAGAATGCCCAGCAGCAGGGAGGCGATGAGCAGATCATTCCAGTGCTTATAGGTGATGTGGCCGTGCAACAGCCCCACCGCCACCAGCACCGCGAGGGTGTTGATGGCCCAGCTTTTCAGAAATTGCAGAAATTTTTTTGTTCCCGGCTGCATATTGCGCGTAAAAACAATGTTTTCTAACTTGCGCCAGCTTGCGTTGAAAAACAAGCGGCGTTTTTTTGATGGACTCCGCCCGCGGATTGTTTCAATTTGTTTCACATGAAACCCCTCATCTCACTGCTCGCGGCGGCGGCGAATTTTATCTTGATTGCAGCCGCGTTTTCGCAGGGCGTCGTCGCGCCCGGCGCGAAACTTGAAAAGCTCGCGGGCGATTTTGCGTTCACCGAAGGCCCGACGTGCGACAAGAATGGAAACGTGTTTTTCGTTGACCAGGACAACGACCGCATCATGGAATGGAGCGCGGATGGGAAATTGTCCACTTTCATGCAGCCGTCCGGCTACGCCAACGGAATGGAATTTGACGCGAACGGCAATTTGATCGCCTGCGCCGACGAGCACAACCAGCTCTGGTCAATCGCGCCGGACAAGACCGTGACCGTCCTCGTCACGAATTACCAGGGCAAATATCTCAACGGCCCGAACGACGTGTGGATCGCCCCCAACGGCGCGCTGTATTTGAGCGACCCGTTTTACCGCCGCAAATGGTGGGATCATACGATGATGGCGCTGACCAACGAGGAGGTTTATTACCTTTCGCCCGACCGGAAAAATTTGTCGCGTGTGACGGATGATTTGAAAAAGCCCAACGGCATCACCGGCACGCCGGACGGCAAAAATCTTTTCGTCTCCGACATCCGCGCCGGTCAGACATGGCGCTACGACATCCAGCCCGACGGCACGCTCACGAACAAGACATTTTTCTGCGCGCTCGGCTCGGACGGCATGACGATTGACACGGAGGGAGATCTGTATTTGTGCGGACGCGGCGTGACGGTTTTTGACAAGACCGGAAAACAGATTGACCATATTGACGTGCCGGAAACGTGGTCCGCCAACGTCTGCTTCAGCGGCAAGGACCGCAAAACGCTTTTCATCACCGCCACCCGTTCGTTCTATTCGATTCAACTGATTTACAAAGGCGCGAACGCGGCGAAATAGCATTTGCGCATTATTCATCGCTGGTGCTGCCCGAAGACGTCACGCTGGCCGTGGACATTGATCCGGTGAATTTGGGGTAACTATTGTTCTGATTTTATTTTTCCACTATCGAAATCAAACTTGAAAGGTGTCCAATCATTCGTGTTGTGAATTGATTCAAGATAGGTGATGGCCTTTGTAACTTGTCTGTCTACTTCGCCATAATTTATATCGGAATCTATGTATCGCATTCGTTCAGAATCGCGTCCGTATTGTTTTCGGAAATCGCGAACTCCAACCAGCGCATTGTATTCAGTCCTCTTGATTTCTTTTGGATATTTCAAAGATAACTCGGCCAATTTCAAAGCGGATATATCCATTTTTCTATCAAACAATACTGTCAAGCGAGAGTATTTTGGGTCTTTAACAATTTTTAACGCCCAGACCGACTCGACACAACCATCATTGGCCATTTGAAACGTCACTTTTTTATTTGCGTAAGACATACCTTGCAGAAAACTAAATCCTGCGATTAGCGTTATCCCAATAAGAATCAGCGCAACACGAATCGTCCAACTCAAACATGGATTGCGAATAATTGTTTTCATAAAAATTTAGAATCTTTAGTCGTTGCACATTTAACGTTTAATTCTCCGCTGCCACAAATCAAAATAATACAGCGCGACGACGACGAGGGAGTGGCCGATTTTTTCGTCGGCGACGAGCTGCGGGATTTCCGCGACGGGCACGAGGCGCGTGATCAAATCTTCGCCGCTGTCGAATTCCACGCCGTGTTGCAGGCGGCAGTTTTCAATCAGCACGGTGTAGGTGACGTTGCTCAAGATGGCGGGGTTGGAATGAATTTTTCCGAGCAGGCGCGCGTTTTCGCCTTCGTAGCCGGTCTCCTCGCGCAATTCGCGCACGGCGGTCGCCAGCGGGTCGGTCTCGCCCGCGTCCATCATGCCGCCGGGAATCTCCAGTTCGACGGTGTTCGAGCCATGACGATATTGCTCGACCATCACGAGCCGCTGGTCGGGCGTGACGGCGATGACGTTGACCCAATTGACGGAATCGAGGACGAAGAAGTCGTGTTCCTTGCCGGTGCGCGAGGAAATTTTCACGTCGGAGCGCAGCCTGAAGATGCGGAAATCGCCGATGAGTTTGGAGCGGATTGTTTTCCACGGTTTGATCACGCGGAAAATTTAACGCAGGGACGCAAAGACGCAGAGGAAAAAATTTCTCAACTTTGCGTTAAGGACTCCTACCTTGAGCAGACCAGCCTTGCCGCATAAGAGTCAGCAAATGTTGCAACGCTTCTTCGTAAGTGCGTCCTTTTTCAACGGCAAGCTGGCGGGCGCGCTTGTCCAGTTGCGCGGCCATTTCCGGAGATTTTTCAGACGGACAGCCGAGAGCGACGAGCACTTTTGCGAGTTCGGAAATTTCCACAGGAAACATTCAGCCACAGATGGGCGCAGATTGACACAGGTTTTTGTGTGTCATGCACAACAAATTTTTATCTGTGTGCGCCAGATGCGGCACCCTCAACCATTTCAACTGTTCAAAATCAGCCGCCCGGGTTATTTTGCAGATAAATGACAGCCAAAATCCCCTATCTCGACCTGCCCGCGCAAATCAAAAGCGTCCGCGCGGAGATTGACGCAGCGCTCGCCCGCGCGCTCGACAACTGCTCCTTCTGCCTCGGGCCGGACGTGGCGCAATTTGAAAAAGACTTCGCGCAATTCTGCGGCGCGCAGCACGCGCTCGGCTTCAACAGCGGCACCTCCGCGCTGCACGTCGCAATGCGGCTTGCCCATGTCGGGCCGGGCGACGAAGTCATCACCACGCCCTACACTTTCATCGCGACGAGCTGGGCGATTTCTTATTGCGGCGCGAAGCCGGTTTATGTGGACATTGACGAAGACACTTTTTGCCTCAATCCGAAATTGATTGAGAAAGCCATCACGCCAAAAACCAAAGCCGTCATGCCCGTGCATCTTTACGGCCATCCGTTCGACGTGGATTCAATTTCAGAAATCTGCCGGAAACATAAATTGCCGCTCGTTGAGGACGCCGCGCAAGCCGTCGGCGCAAAATACAAAGGCAAATTGGCGGGCGCGCTTGGCGACATTTCCTGCTTCAGTTTTTATCCCGGCAAAAACCTTGGCGCGTGCGGCGAAGGCGGCGCGCTCGTCACGAATAATGCCGCATTTGCCGCCCGCGCGAAATCGTTGCGCGAACACGGCTCCACGCAGCGTTATCATCACGACGAGGTCGGCTACAATTACCGCATGGAAGGTTTCCAGGGCGCGGTGCTGGGCGTGAAATTGAAACATTTGCAAAAATGGAACGCCGAACGCCGCCGGGTCGCGAAGCGTTACGACGAATTGCTGGCCGACACGCCGTTGCAACTGCCGTGCGAAGCCGCCGGTTGCGAAAGTGCGTGGCATCTTTACACCGTGCGCCATCCGCGCCGTGACGAATTGAAAAAATTCCTCGACGACAACGGCGTCGGCAACGCCGTGCATTATCCGATTCCGCTGCACCTGCAAAAAGCCTACGCGAGCCTTGGCCACAAGGCCGGCGATTTTCCCGTCGCCGAACGCGCCGCGCGCGAAGTCTTGAGTCTGCCGATTTTCCCCGAATTGACCGACGCGCAAATCCAGCGCGTGGCGGAAGTCGTCAAAAATTTCTTCCGAAAATAATTTTGTCACAGAGACACAGAGGCACGGAGTAAAAATTGTTGTTTTCTGCGGCTCTGTGTCTCTGTGGTTAATTCATAAACTTTGTGTCTTGGTGTCTTCGTGGTTGGAAGTTAAACTGTTTCCATGTCGCACGCTGACTTTGTTCATCTTCATCTGCACACCGAGTATTCATTGCTCGATGGCGCGTGCCGTCTCGACCGGCTCGTGGACAAGGCGCATGAACTGAAATTTTCCTCGCTCGCCATCACCGACCACGGCGCGATGCACGGCGCGATTGAATTTTATCAGGCCGCGCGTGCGAAGGGCATCAAGCCCATCGTCGGCTGCGAAGTTTATGTCGCGCCCGGTTCGCGGCTGGAACGCAAAAAAGTAGAGGGCGACAAATATCATCATCTCGGATTGCTCGCGAAGGACGAGGCCGGCTACAAAAATCTCATCAAGCTCACGACAGCGGCGCATCTCGAAGGTTTTTATTACAAGCCGCGCATTGACAAGGAAATTTTGGCGGCGCACAGCGAGGGATTGATCGCGATGTCCGGCTGCCTCGCGAGCGAAATCCCCGATTGGATCATGAAAGACCAGTTGGACAAGGCGCGCGACGCAGTGGATTTCTTCAAGCAAACGCTCGGCGCGGAGAATTTTTTCCTCGAACTGCAAAATCACGGCATTCCAGAACAGGCGAAGGTCAACAAGCATTTGATCAAATGGTCGAAGGAATTCGGCCTGAAACTAGTCGCGACGAACGACGTTCATTACATCAACAAAAGCGACTCACACGCTCACGATTGTCTCGTCTGCATCGGCACGCAGTCGCTGTTGAGCGATCCCAAGCGCATGAGCGCGGGCTACGTTCCCGAACAATTTTTCCTGCGCTCGGCGGAGGAAATGAAGGCGCGCTTCACCGAAATTCCCGAAGCCGTGACGAACACCCTCGAAGTCGCCGAAAAGTGCAATCTGGAAATTGAATTTGGCAAACTGCATTTTCCGGTTTTTCATCCGCCGGAACATTTCACGCGCGAAGGTTATCTGCGCAAACTGCTCGCCGAAGGTTTGCAAAAGCGTTACGGCATTCACGCGCGGGCCGAAGGCGAAAAATTTATTGTCGAAGGAATTGACGATCCAAAATTGCTGCCGACATTTTCAGAAAACGAAAATCCGGACGCCGCGCTCAAGGTTGTCCTCGACCGTCTGCAGCTCGAACTCAAGGTCATCGAGAAAACCGGATTCTTGAGTTACTTCCTGATCGTCGGCGATTTCATCCGTTACGGCCACGAGCACGGCATTGCGTGCGTCGCGCGCGGCTCGGCGGCCGGTTCGATTGTCACTTACCTGCTCGAAATTTCCAACGTTGACCCGATCCGTTACGGACTTCTTTTCGAGCGGTTTCTGAATCCCGAACGCGTGAATCCGCCGGATATTGACATTGATTTCGCCGATGACCGGCGCGCGGACGTCATCAAATACGTTTCCGAAAAATACGGAAAAAATTCCGTCGCGCAGATCATCACGTTCGGCACGATGGGCGCGAAAAGCGTCGTCCGCGACATCGCACGCGTGATGGGTTTGAGCTACGGCGACGGTGACCGGCTCGCAAAAATGATTCCGTTCGATTTGAAAATGACGCTCGAAAAGGCGCTCAAGCAGTCGCCCGAACTCAAGGCCGCCTACGAAAACGAAGACGTCACACGCGAGTTGATTGACACCGCGCTCATCCTCGAAGACATCACGCGCAACGCAAGCGTTCACGCCGCCGGCGTCGTCATTGGCGACCAGCCGCTCGTGAATCTGCTGCCGCTCAAGCTGGACGACAGCGGTTCGCTCGTGACGCAATACGCGATGAACCCCGTCGGCGATCTCGGCCTGTTGAAAATGGATTTTCTCGGGCTGAAAACACTGACCGTCATCCGCAACACCTGCGAAATGGTCAAGCGCACGCAGGGAATCCAAATCGACATTGACCATCTGGCGCTCGATGACGCGAAGACTTACGACTTGCTGAACAAGGCGGAAACGCTCGGCATTTTTCAATTGGAATCCGGCGGGATGCGCGACCTCTGCCGCAAATTTCAGATCAGTTCCGTCGAACACATCACCGCGCTCATCGCGTTGTATCGGCCCGGCCCGATGGAGCTGATTCCCGAATTCATCAAGCGCCGCCACGGCGAAGTTAAAATCGAATACGAGCATCCGCTGCTCGAACCCATCGCCAAGGAGACTTACGGCATCTTGATTTATCAGGAGCAGGTGATGCAGGCCGCGCAGATTCTCGCCGGCTTCACGCTTGGCGCGGCGGATATTTTGCGGCGCGCGATGGGCAAGAAAAAGGTCGAGGAAATGCAGAAGCAGCGCGAGAAGTTCGTCAAGGGCTGCGCCGAAAAAAACAAGATTCCCGCCGCGAAGGCGAACCAGATTTTTGATTTGCTCGAAAAATTCGCCGGCTACGGTTTCAATAAATCGCACGCCGCCGCCTACGCCATCGTCGCGTATCAGACCGCGTATCTGAAGGCGAATCATCCCGTGGAATTTTTCTGCGCCATGATGACGAACGACATGGCGAACACGGAAAAATTGAGCGAATACATCGCCGAGACGCGCGAATTCGGCATCGAGGTTTTGCAGCCGGACGTGAACGAAAGCGAAAAATATTTTGCCCCAGCGCAAACCGTAGGACAGGCGTCGCGCCTGTCTCAAACTGAAAATAAAAATAGAGACAGGCGCGACGCCTATCCTACGCAAGGAATCCGCTTCGGCCTCGTGGCCATCAAAAATGTTGGCGAAGCTGCCGTCGAAGCGATTTTGCGGGCACGGAATGAAAACGGAAAATACAAGTCGCTTTCCGAACTGTGCGAGCGCGTTGACGGTCGCGCGTTGACGCGGAAAACCATCGAGGCGCTTGTCAAGACCGGCGCGTGCGACGCCTTCGGCCAGACGCGCGCGACGCTTTTCGCTCAAATCGAGCGCACATTGGCGCGCGCAGCCAGTATTTTATCCGACAAACAAAAAGGCCAAAACTCGCTCTTCGGCGCGCTGGAAGAAAAATCGTCGCCGATGCCCGAAACCATTTCCAATCTGCCCGAATGGCCGCAGCACGAACTGCTCGCGCACGAAAAAGAGCTTTTGGGATTTTACGTCACCGGCCATCCGCTCACGCCGTTCGTTCCGATTCTGGAAAAATACACGCTGACAAACCTGGCGAAGCTCGGCGAACTGCCGAACCGCAGTTTGACGCGCATCGGCGGAATGATTTCCGCCGTCACGCACGGCTTCTCCAAAAAATCTGGCAAGCCGTATTTGATGGTGACGCTCGAAGATTTGGAAGGCTCGGTGCAATTGCTCGTGATGAACGACCACGACAAGTTCCGGCCGCTGCTCGAAGCGAACAAGGCCATCCTCGTTGTCGGCGAAGTCAGCACTGGCGAGGACAAGCCGAAAATTTTCCCGCAGGAAATCATGCCGCTGGAGGACGCGCCAAAAAAATTCACAAAGCAGGTTCATCTGCGGCTGCACACCGCGCATTTGAAGCCGGACGACATTGAAAGCGTCCGGGAAATTGTCGCGGCGAATCCGGGCAAATGTCCGCTGCTGCTTTGTTTCATGCAGCCCGGCGGCGGGACTGTTTTCATGGACACGAATGAGCGGTTTGCCGTCACGCCGTCGCTGAAATTGCAGCACGAGGCCGACGCGCGTTTTGGCGAGGAGACTTATTACGCGAAAGTGGACATGACTTTACCAGAGCGCGCGAAACGCAGTTGGGAAAGAAAAACGGAAAATGGCAACGGTGAGGACTGACTTTACGTCGTGAAAGACGGCGACGTGCTGCTGTTCAAGTTCAATGTTTAATTTTTGAACCGCAGAGACGCAAAGTCGCGGAGAAAATTATTTCGCCGGGCCAGCCGCAAAATTTGGATGCAACGGATTGACCACCAGCCTGCGAACGGAAGGAACGACAACTAAATCCATGTCTTCCATCGGCACTGCGCCAAGCAAAACTTCATCGCCGAGGACGACCGCGCCGACGTAACACTCGCGGTTTTCAAACTGCACGCGGACGGGTCCGACGTAAGGACACAGGCAACGCTTGCCATCGGCGGTTGTGACTTCTTTTTTGGAGGACTCTTCGAGCTGAAGTTCCAGGCGCACCTCTTCCGGCAGGCACAAAAACAACGAGCCGGTATCCACGAGCGCGTTAATCTCAATGGCCTTGAGATTGGCGCGTTTGGGATTATCCAATTTAATTTTTGCGTGAACTATGCCCATGTCTTGAATTTTGCCTGCAAATGAAATGGATGCAAGCCAGGAGAATTTATTTTTAACGCAGAGACGCAGAAGAATTATGTCAATTCTTGGGACTGACGCCTTTCCGATCAATTGATCCGCAAATATAGAGGCGCGCTGCGGGCGTTGACACCGCCGGAATTGATACTAACCTTGACCAAGGAACAAACATGAGCATCGTTGTCGAAACCGAACAGGAAACCGTGCAGGAAGACCTGGACGTGCTGACGAAAAATCTGCCGCCGTCCAAGGTTGCCCGCCTGTTGTCCATCTGGCGGGTTGGCCGTGGCGATTACACCACCGACCGCCGCAAACTCTTCGCCGGTGAAACCGTTGAAAGCCTGTTTGCCGCCGCGCGCGCGCACGAGAAACACAACCGCAAACGCTGACCGCAAACGAGGCCGACGCGCGATTTGGCGAGGAAACTTATTACGCGAAAGTGGACATGACTTTGCCGGAGCGCCAATCACGCTGGCCGCGCAAAACGGAAAATGGCAACGGTGAGGACTGACACCTTTATGTTTCAAAGTGGGCAACTCGGAGCAATTTTTTCTGCACGGCGGCGTTTGCGTGATAGGCGAACTTGCAGGACTTTATCGCCGTCATTGGCGCGAAAAATTCTCCCAATAATTTTGCTGCGCTCTTTTTTGGCAACGGTTTGATCCGTCATCAGGACGGCTTTCAAGGTTGTTTTTGTCGCTGGCAACATAAAATGTTTCTTTCTGTTGCCATAAATTTCCGTCCAAACACCTTATCGCTCAATAAATTCAAAGAGAATTTTTCCGGGTTAGATTTTCCCTTTGAGAAGTCCCTTTGCAAAATAGTAAGGCTTCCCTTTTTTTGTGTAGGCGACGCTGACAGACCGTCTGGCTTGAGTTACGCTGGCGGTTGTAATGATTTTTCTGTAGTGGTCAGTGAGAAGCGCGGCAATTTGTCCGTCTTGCAAAGGTGCAACTGGGACAATTTTAATTTTCAACTCTTTGCGTTTCCCCTGAAACAATTCAGCGTTCGTCCATTCGGCAAACTCGTTTTTCTTCGGCAGTCTCAATTTGCCGCTGTCGCTTATGATGGCGCTGTTACCATATTTGACCAAAAAAGCGCGCACACGACCGTCTTGGGTGTCGCAGTTTTTTTCATCATAGCGCGCGAGACATTTTCGGGCGAGTGTGAGAATTTCCAGCGTCAAATCCGCGTCGCGTGCAAAGCAAGCTTGGAAAGCGAGCAGTTCTTTAGCAAAAGGAGTTTCTTTTCGGTATGCTTTTACAGGATGTCCGGTTTTGGTATCGCGTTTTATCACCCACGCGCCGGTGCTGTCTTGCTCCGATTCGAAGCCATGGCAAAATTTCTGTTCAATTACTTGATTTGGAAAACAAGCAATGGCAACCAAGTCTTCCCACTCTGGCGGCAGTTCGATTTTTTTCTTCAAGAAGTGTAATTCCACTTCTTGATATACCGCGTGGCTCTCTGAAAAATATCGCAGCGGTTTTTTTATTTGCATGGCAAGTCAAACATTGCCGGTTTTGCCAACCAGCGTCACCAGCGCAGTGGTCTTTTTTTCGCAGAGATTCGTTGCCATCTCATTTATTGTGTCGGTTTCGATTTGGCTGAATTTGGAATTGCATTGGTATTAACACCGTATCGCTGCGCAATATAAGTTGCTGCGGCATTCGCACCAATTGCCCTTTCCGCTGCCGTAAAATTTAGGTTGGCGTAGTCGCTGGTAAATGTAGCGTCATACTTTCGATCTTTAACATTTCCAACGCACCACCAGGTATACGCCCCGACGTGATTATTATTCATTAAATAGACGCGTGAAAGCTGATAATATGCTTCAGCTTCGGCGTATAATTCGGTGGCTTTGGACATATCTTTTTGAACGCCTAAACCTTGGGCATACAGCCTAGCCATGCCAGACATCGCTTTTTTGTTCCCTTTTGCAACAGCGAATCCATACCACTTCAAGGCTTCTGTGTAATTCAAGCCATATTTTGAATAGTAATCTCCGACTTTTACTTGCGCTTCAGCAACTCCTTGCGTTGCAGCTTTAAGATACCAACGTGCAGCTTCATCATCAAAAGGGTTCGAGTCGTCATACATTTCAATGTGTCCAGTTGTTGACATCACTTTCGCATAAGGTGTGTTCCTATCTGGAGAGTTGTCTTTGAATCCCGATTCCAGCACTGTGCCAATTGTGCCACAGGGGTCTTCACCCTTACCATATTGATCTCCTAGCCACATTTCCACTGGGATATAACCGGTGTTTCCAAGCTCAATGATTAATTTTGTGCCTACATAATGATTTGTTGCGAACTCGAATAAACTTGCAGCATTCGTCCAAACACCGAGAGTTGGTGAAAAATACCTTACATCAAGACGATCTTTCGCAGCACGAGCTTGCATCTCGGCAGCGTAGGTTTGATCATTGGTTGAGAGACTGGAAATATTCAGGAAACGATTTGTCCCGCCAGTTTTAACAACGAGCGCAGTTGTGCCGGAAGAAACATAATCGCCAGTAATCGTTTCACCAGTTTTCAATACCCAAGTGCGTGGTGCAGCTATCGCCAGCGTCACAAACGCGAAGATTCCGAGAAGACAAATTTTTGTTTTCATGGTTTTGTCTTTGCATTGGCAATTCAAACGCCAATTGCCCCAATCGTCCATCCAAAAATGATTTCATAAAGGGGTCAGCAACTGTCTTAAGAGGCAAGGGAAAAGTTGGGATTTTTTAAGAGGCGGTTGGCGAGGATGATGAGTTTGCGCATGAGGACGGTGAGGGCGAGTTTTTTGGCTTTGCCGTTGTCGAGGAGGCGCAGGT
>DATCDZ010000079.1:0-21578 GCA_036510395.1 Verrucomicrobiia bacterium | reverse complement strand
GCGCAGGCGGTCCACCCAGATGCGATTGCGCGTGAGCAGCACTTCGACTTCGGCGAGCGCCACGGCAAATTCTTCGAGAAATTTTCGGACTTCGCTCGTCCAGCTTGGAGGTAAATCGCGCATCACGCCGCCGATGCGCGTGTAACTCGTCGTGAACCGCGCGCCAGTGAGCGATTCGCAGAGGTTGTAAATTTTTTCGCGCTCGGTGAACGTCAGCAAAAAAACCGTGACCGCGCCGACGTCCATCGCGAATGCGCCGAGGCCGAGCAGATGCGCTGAAATACGGGCCAATTCCGCGCACATGACGCGGATGTATTGGCAGCGCGGCGGCAATTTGTCGTGGATGCCGAGGGCTTTTTCAACCGCGAGCGCGTAGGCGACGTTGTTCGCCAGCGGCGCGAGATAATCCAGCCGGTCCGTATAAGGGATGAACTGGGTGTAGGTCATGTTCTCGGCGATTTTTTCGTCGCCGCGATGCAGATAACCCACGTCCGGATCGGCCTTGGTGATGACTTCGCCGTCCAGTTCGAGCAAAATCCGGAGAACGCCGTGCGTGGCCGGATGCGACGGCCCCATGTTCAACACCATCTTGTCACTCTGCATATCCTGAGCCTCAAGCTCCTCCGTCACCAGCGCTGAACGCGCGGCGGAATCAGGAATCTCAATGTCTTGAACGGTGGCCATGAAAATTATTCTTCAGGATTACGGATGCGCGGCTCGCGAGTCGTGGCGGATTTTGCACCGGCAACCGTCACGAACGGCCCGCCATCCATCGGCGATACTTTTGAAAATGCGACGCCAGGCATTTCGCTCGGCTTGCCCGCGAGCGGAAAATCCTTGCGCAACGGAAAATACGGATAGCCTTCCCACATCAAAATCCGGCGCAGATCGGGATGGCCGCGAAAACGGATGCCCATCATGTCGTAGATTTCGCGCTCGTGCCAGTTGACCGTGCGCCACACGCCGATGACGCTGGGTAATTCGGATTTTTCCTCGCTGACATCGGTTTTGAGCCTGATTTCATTGATGTTTTGCAAGCTCCGCAGTTCATAAACCACCGTCCAGCGCGGGTCATTGCCGTAATTGTCCAGGCTGCTCACGTCCACGAGATAATCGAAACCAAGCTGTTTCTTGCAGAATTCGCACACGGCGACGATCTGTTCCGCGTCGGCAACTTTGACCGTGATTTCGCCACGAAACTCCGTGGGTTCGGAGATCAAATCGCCGAACCTGGCTTTGAGTTTTTGGGCTGTTTCAAGTGAAGTCACGTTGGCAAATTTAGCACAGGAAAATTTTGGTTCAGGCTGCAACCTTCTTTTGAAGATTTAGCGCGGTCAGATTTTTCAAGACCGGCTGCTTCTTGATTTTGTCTTGCAATTTCATCAGCGCGTCCAGCACGGCTTCGGGACGCGGCGGACAGCCGGAGACGTAAATGTCCACGGGAATGATGTTGTCCACGCCCTGCAGCACGGCATAGCTGCGATACATCCCGCCGGTCGAGGCGCACGCGCCCATCGCGATGCACCATTTCGGCTCGGCCATCTGATCCCAGACGCGCTTGACCGCGCCGGCCATTTTGTAAGTGACCGTGCCGGCGACAATCATGCAATCGGCCTGACGCGGGGAAAAGCGCATGACTTCCGAGCCAAAACGGGAAATGTCAAAGCGGCTCGCGCCGACGGCCATCAATTCAATCGCGCAGCAGGCGAGGCCCATCGGCATCGGCCAGACGGAATTGGCGCGAAACCAGTTCAGCGCGGCGTCCACCGTGGTGACCACCACGTCGCCTTCTATTTTTGAGTCGTAACCGATTTCGCCTTGTGTTCGCATATAATTTTGCCCCGTCAAAAACAAAATAAACCTAGCCCCCGTGAAAATCCGAATCAAGCCAATTTGTGATTTTTTTCACAAGGAATCGTTGTCACACGAATTTAACAAGCAAAAATTGCCGCAATCGGTTATCAACTTGCGCCTTGTGAGCGGTGGCGGTTTTGCTAAAGTGACAAAACGCTGCTGGCGATTATGAAAACTTTTGCAGAACTGAATTTTCCGGGGCGACTCATCGCCGTCGAAGGTCTCGACGGTTCGGGCAAGTCCACGCAGATTTACCTGCTCAAGCGCTGGCTCGAAGCCGAGGGCATCAAGGTTTATTTCAGCGAATGGAATTCTTCCGAACTCGTCAAATCCGCGACAAGCAAAGGCAAGAAGCGCGAGCTGCTCACGCCGACGACTTTCAGCCTGATTCACGCGACGGATTTCGCCGACCGCTACGAACGTCATTTGCTGCCGCTGTTGCGCGCGGGCTACGTCGTGCTGTGCGACCGCTACGCTTTCACGGCGTTCGCGCGCGACGTGACGCGCGGCTGCCCGCCGGAATGGGTCCGCGGACTTTACAGTTTCGCCGCGCAGCCCGACCTCACGATGTTTTTCAAGACGGATCTGGAGGTTTCATTGAACCGGATTCTTGAAGGCCGTCCGAAGTTGAAATTTTTCGAGGCGGGAATGGATTTGCGGCTTTCGTCCGATCCTTACGAAAGCTTCCGCATTTTTCAGGGGCGGATTCTGGAGCAATACATCGCGATGGCCGGCGAATTCAAGTTTGTCGTGCTGAACGCCAACGAAAACGTCGAAAAACAGCAGGTCATCGTTCGCAAGCTGGTGAGCGAGAAAATTGATTTGAAAAAATTCAAGCGCCGCAGCCCGCTGCCGTTGCCGCCGGCGGTCCAGCCGGAAAATAAAATGCAGGAGGTCGAGGGAGATATGGCCGCCGCATGAAAAATCCAGAAGACTCAAAAAATGGCCGCCGCTTTTACGGCCACGGCATTCCGCGCGTCAAACTCGATGATCTCGCGGGCAAATTGATCGTCGTCGAGGGCGCGGACGGTTCGGGCCGCTCGACGCAGATCGCGCGTCTCGTGGACTGGCTGGAAACGGGCGGCCACGCGACGGTGCAAGTCGGCTTGAAACGCTCGTCGCTCGTGAGTTCGGAACTCGAAAAGGCGCAGCACGGAAACATTTTGAGCCGGACGACGTTGAGCTTGTTTTACGCGACGGACTTTGCCGACCAGTTGGACAACATCATTTTGCCCGCGCTCAAGGCCGGTTTCATCGTGCTGGCCGACCGCTACATTTACACGCTCATGGCGCGCGACATGGTGCGCGGCATGGACGAGGCATGGCTGAAAAATCTTTACGGCATCGCGCTCGAACCCGACGCGGTGTTTTATCTTTCCGTCGAACCGCAGGAACTCGTGCAGCGCAACCTCTCGAAGAACGCGACGCTGGATTATTGGGAAAGCGGGATGGACTTGGGCTTTTCGCGCGACATGTTCGACAGCTTCGTGAAATACCAGACGGCGATGCAGGGCGCGTTCCGCAAATTGCAGAAGACCTACGGCTTCACCATTGTTGACGCCAACCGGCCCGTCGGCTCCATCACGAAGGAGCTGCGGAAAAAAATCCGCGCGCTGCTCGCGGAAAAATGAAAATCAATTTGCGGGCGCGTTCGGCGGCGGCAACAACGGCGGAAGGGGTTTGCCGTTGCTCAAAGCTCGAAGGTGTTCCTCCTGAATCGTAATCGCTTGAAACTCCGGCGTGTTGGTGCTCGCAACCGCCGGTGCGTTCGTGTAATTTTGGCGGCGCGGCACACGCTTCATCAAATCTTCAAACTGTTTCTGCTGTTCCGAGGTAAGCTGTTCGCGGACGCGATGACGCACGTCCTGGATGACCTCGCGCATTTGCGTGGAATTGTTCGTCCAAATCGAACGGTTCCGATCCTGTCCGTCGGCGATGATTTTCTGGATTGAGGCGCGCTGCTCGGCCGTGAGTTTCAACGCTTCGTCAAGCTGCTGGACGAACTTGTCGCCCAGGATTTCCGGCGGCCGCGGGCGCGGAAAACCGCCCGGATTGCCCGGGCGCGGCCCATGCGGTTCGCCGGGCGGGTGCGGTCCACCATTTGCGAATTCATGATTGTCGTTTCTCGGACGCGAATGTTGAATTTGATTGACGAGCAATCCGCCCGTGATCACACCCGCGCCATAAATGACCACGGTCGCCAGGATGACTTTCCAGAAGTTCACTGCGTTGGGTCGCTTTGGTCAATGGACGCCAGAAGCGTGCTTTCAAAATTTTGCGAAAGGTCGTTGGAACCCGCCGAGGCCGACGGGGTGAAAAGCGTCCACGCGCCGCACAGCATCGCGATTCCCACGCATGATATTGCCGCGCGCCAAAGCCCGCGCACCCACAAGTCCAGGTTTTGCGGCGCGGCGCGCGACGCGATCAGCGCCATGACGCGCTTCTCAAAGGCAAACGGCACGCGGTCGTCCGGCGCTTCCGCGCGGGCGGCGGCGGCCAGTTTCTTTTGAAGTCCAGCGATGTTCATACGCACTCATTTTCTTGAGACGCGCAAAAATTGCACGGGGTTACAAATACTTTTCCTTCGTCATTTTTTTAAGAATTTTCCGCATTTCGGCCCGGGCGCGGAACGCCCGCACCTTCACCAGCGGCACCGACCAGCCGGTGAGTCCGGCGATCTCCTTCACCGGACGATCCTCAATCTCCAGCAATGTAATCACCAGCCGCGCCGACGGCGAGAGTTTTTCCAGAATGTGATCCACCAGCGTTTTTGCCGCGTCCGCGCTTTCACTCGCGGATTCCGGCGCGGCGACGAAGCGTTCCAGCCAGTCGCCCTCCGTCTCGCTCAAATCGGTGAATGACGACTCGCGGTTGCGCTGGTGGCCGCGCAAAAAATCGTAGCAGGTGCGGACGGTCATCCGCATCAGCCAGTGTTCAAACGGCGCCTCGCCCCGGAAACTTTTCAGCTTGTCGAACGCCTTGAGCCAGACTTCCTGCGCGATGTCCTCGACCTCGCTTTCGCGGCGGGCGTAGCGGCGCGCGGTGGCAAAGACGCGCGGGGAGTATTTTTGCACAAGCGGCTCGAAGCTCGCCGCATCGCCCTTGAGCACCGCCGAAATCAATTCCGCTTCCGTGCGTTCCATCATTTGAAAGTATGCCGGAATCTGTCCGCGCCAAAAGGCAAAAGCCAGTCTTTTCAATTCAAGGCTGGCGAAAAGTTTCCAGAAATCCACGCGTCAGGGACGCCTGATGCCGAGCGTAATTTCCAGTTCGCGGGAAAATTGTGTGACCATTTCCGCGATCTTGTGAGGCTTCTCGGCAAGCCCGGTAAGTATTTTTTCGGCGGATTCCGGCTTGCGCTGCAGGATTTCTGCCGAGGCGATGATGAGCGAAAGGTTGTTGTTCACGTTGTGGCGCAGGTCGGCGATTTTTTTGTGCAGGTCGGCGATCTGCGCGGCAGTCAGGGTTATGGGCTGGTTTGGCAAAGGCATTGAGAAATCATCGCCAACATTGGCCTTAAAGCAAGCCGTTTTGCGCGGAACGGAATTTCAAAGAATTGGAGCGAGCGAAGGGATTCGAACCCTCGACACTCACGTTGGCAACGTGATGCTCTACCAGGCTGAGCTACGCTCGCTTCCAGAAGACAAAGACAAGTTACAAAATCGCAGCGGCTTTGCAACTCCAATCACGCTGCGGAAGCCGCCGGCGGCATTGCGCTTTCGCCCGCCAGGGTCGCGCGGATGACCTTCAACATTTCATCGAAATTCACCGGCTTGGGGAAAAACGCTATCGCGCCGCTGTTCGTGGCGCGCTGCTTGTTCTTCTCCTCCACCACGCCGCTGATGATGATGATGGGGATTTTTTTCGTCTCATCCACGCGGTGCAGCCAGTCCATGATCCGGAAACCGTCCCACGACACGCCGCCCACGTCCGCCGGAAACGTGATGTCCAGCAGCACCAAGTCGGGCTTTTCCTTGCGGACAAGCGCGACGCCCTCCGAGCCGTCCAGAGCCGTGAACACCTGATAGCCCGAACTCTGCAACTTCATCGAAGTCGTCTTGAGGATGATCTCGTTGTCATCAATCACCAGGATTTTCTGTTTTGGGGCGGCGTCAGTGTTCATTGCGTGTTCGGTTAAAAATTAAAATCCAGCATTCCCAAATTGAGTCGCCACAATATCAAAGACATCCGTCCGTGCAAGGCAAAATTTTATCCGCTTTGATTACAAACCGTTCATCATGCAGACTCTCAACGTGAGCAACGTCTTTTACGCGTCCGGCGAACAGCGCGCCGCCAGGGTCAACGACCTCTTCGCCGCCATCGCGCGGCGATACGACCTTCTGAACGACCTGCAAAGCTTCGGTCTGCACCGGCTTTGGAAGCGCCGCGTCATCCGCCTCGCCAGTGTGAAGCCCGGCGACCGCGCGCTCGACTTGTGCTGCGGCACCGGCGACATCGCGCTCGCGCTCGCGCGGCAGGGCGCAGAGACGATTGGTTTGGATTTCAGCGAAAAAATGCTCGAAGTGGCGAAGCGACGAAGTGAGAAGTCGGAAGTGAGAAGTCCGAACAAAAATTCGCATTTCACACTTCACGCTCCGCACTTCATCCAGGGCGACGCGCAGCAAATCCCGTTTCCCGAAAACTCGTTCGACATCGTGACCGTCGGCTACGGATTGCGGAATTTGACAAGTTGGGAAAATGGTTTGGAAGAAATGCTCCGCGTCGCCAGGCCGGGCGCGCGGCTCATCGTGCTGGAATTTGGCAAACCGGCGAACCTTCTCTGGCGCAAAATCTATTTCGCGCACCTGAAATGCTCCGTGCCGCTCATCGGCCTGCTGTTTTGCGGCAACCCGCGGGCCTACGCCTACATTCTGGAATCGCTCAAACATTATCCGGCGCAACTGGCCGTCGCCGAAAAAATGCGCGGCCTGAAACTCGCCAGCGTCCGCGTCATCAACCTCCTCGGCGGCGCTATGGCGGTCAATTACGCCGAAAAGCCAAAATAATTTATTCCACGCCTTTTTCCGTTCGCCCGTGATGCCGTTCAAGACAGCTTGAATCAATTACTTTTTGGAGGAAACAGTTTCATGTCGTCGTGCGGAAATCACTCGTGGAAAGCCGACCTATTTGCAAACGCAAGGGTTTATGGCGGCGACCCGTAGCAGCCGACGTGAGGAGGCTCAAACTTGTTTCCGGCTTTCCACTTTCCGCCTTCTTTTTTTCAATTGGAGCCTCCTTACGTCGGCTGCTACGAAGTCGGGGCGCGCAAATCTTTTTCCAGGCGGGCGAAGGCGCGTTCAAAGGCGGCGTGGTTCTTCCAGTTCGAGAAATCGGGGAGGTGATATTTGCGGACTTCTTCCGCCAAATCTTCGCCGGTGTCCGAGTCCAGGCACTCCCATTTTTTCAACGTCGCGTAATCCGTCAACGTGATGGGGAAAAGTTTGCGCCGTTTTTCCGCACACTGCTCAACAAACTGATTTTAGAAATGTGGTTATCCGTTGCGTTTCTGAAACGGAAAAGACCGAGAAAAATTCTGGGTCTTCAAATTTCAGTTGCCGGAGCATAGCTGTCATTCCGCGATCGGTTATGAAGCCGTGAGCAAAATGAAATGCTGTCGCCGCGCGATATTTGTCCGTTTCGTCGTTGTATTCAAATTTGCGCCCTCGCTGGAAGAATTCGTAAGTCAATAATCCATCAAGAAACAGCCAACATAAAAGCAGTGGGATTTTGAGCCAACTTTCATTTTTTATTCCTTGAAGTAAGCCGGATATTTCAGTGTCTGTCACTTTTAATTCGTTCAGCTTGGCGAGAACCTGTTGAATTACAAATTGTTCATCGCCAATCATCTGACCATTTCGAAATTTATTGAGGTATTTTCTCATCATGCCCAACCAATTTGAAACCGCCAGATGTTGAGCCTCCCTTAAAGTGAATGACTTGTTCTTTTCTGGGCGTTCCAAAGAGTTCACAAAAAGTTCACTGTCTTCTTTTTCTTTGCGGATAGCTTGTGAACCTTTGAAGTTCGCTTCGTCGCTTACTTCTTGGCGCATTGTTGGTATGAACACTGGAAAAGTATCAACATTGGGTCTTACGGTAGCCAAAATTTCCTGTGCTATAAGGTCGTAGAAAAATTTTGTATAATAACCCCGCGACAATTCCTCACTCAATTCTTCAATCTTTTTGCGGTCTGCTCTGGGGAGATGCGAGGTCTCGGCAATTGTTTCGCTGGCGGTAGGACAAATAATTTTTTCGCGACTTACTCCGTTACGCAATAATTCCAAAATCTCACTCCATTCTTTGTTTGGTTGGAGCGCAAGGTTAGAAATTGCGTTTTGATCAAGAATGATCAGCTTTAACTCTGAATTAGAAGCATCGGTGGCAGACACGTTTTGGTTAATTCATTTCGGCATTTCCAATTTCACCTTCGCCGCCACCTGCGCCACGTCTTTGTCGCCACGGCCGGAGAGGTTCACGATGATCAATTTGTCTTTGCCCAGCTTCGGCGCGCGCACCATGCACTCGGCGACGGCGTGAGCGCTTTCGAGCGCAGGAATAATTCCTTCGAGCCGCGCCAACTTCATAAACGCTTCGAGCGCTTTTTCATCGGTCGCGTAGGTGTATTCCACGCGGCTGGCGTCGCGCAGGAACGCGTGTTCCGGGCCGACGGCGGCGTAATCGAGTCCGGCGCTGACGCTGTGCGTGGATTGGATCTGGCCGAATTCATCCTGCAAAATAAAACTGCGCGTGCCCTGAAACACGCCGAGCGAGCCGCCCTGAAACCGCGCCGCGTGCTGCTCCGGCTGGATGCCGCGTCCGCCCGCTTCCACGCCGATCATTTTCACGCCGCCCGTAGGACAGGCGTCGCGCCTGTCTCCATTTTTTTTTGAAACATTTTCTGAAGAGGCATGAGACAGGCGCGACGCCTGTCCTACATCGTTGAGAAACGGATAAAAAAGTCCGATGGCGTTCGAGCCGCCGCCGACGCACGCGATGAGCAGGTCGGGCAAACGCTTTTCCTTTTCCAAAATCTGCGCGCGCGCCTCGTCGCCGATGACGCGTTGAAAATTCCGCACCATCACCGGATACGGATGCGCGCCGTAAGCCGTGCCGAGAATGTAATGCGTGCTGCGGACGTTCGTCACCCAATCACGCATCGCCTCGTTGACGGCTTCCTTCAAAGTTTTTTGTCCCGCGTTAACCGGCACGACTTCCGCGCCGAGCATTTTCATGCGATAAACATTGAGAATTTGCCGTTCGCAATCCACCGCGCCCATGTAGATGACGCATTTCATCCCGAACATCGCGCTCACCGTGGCCGTGGCGACGCCGTGCTGGCCCGCGCCGGTCTCGGCGATGATGCGCGTCTTGCCCATGCGTTTCGCCAAAAGGATTTGTCCCATCGCATTATTAATTTTATGCGCGCCGGTGTGCAACAAATCTTCGCGCTTCAAATAAATTTTCGCGCCGCCGAGTTCCTTGGTGAGCCGTTCGGCAAAATAAAGCGGTGTCGGGCGACCGACAAATTCCGTGAGGTAATAGGAAAGTTCGCGCTGGAATTCCGGGTCGTGCTGCGCGCGGAAATATTCCTCCTCCAATTCTTTCAGCGGATGCATCAACGTCTCCGGCACATAACGTCCGCCGTAAGGTCCAAAATGGCCGTGAACGTCGGGCAAATCTTCTGCGGTGATTGCGCTCATGGTCTTATTTTCACGCAAAGGCGCAAAGACGCAAAGGAATTATTGTGTGTGCAAATGAATGAATTGCGCGGGCGTCAAAATTTTTACATTGCCGCAAACGGATTTTGGAAAATGGCGAACGTTTCCCGTGACAATCGGAACTTCGGCGGCTTGCGCGCATTCCAAAAATGGCGCGTCGTCTTTGTCCGGCAATCCATGGGCCGCCCGCAAAACTTCAATGGAAAACGCATTTGCTCGGATTGTGTTCAAAACAATTTCTACTTCTCTTTTGGGAAAGGCAAAGGTTGGCCGCGCCAGCACTTCTTTGTATTCGTAAAAAATCCGGTCGTCGATAATCGCTTGAAAAATTCCCGCGCGCAAGCCTTCGACGATGCGTCCCGGCGGGCCGTGCGGCGACAAAAACCCTGACACCAAGACGTTCGTGTCAAAAACGGCGCGGTTCATCGGCGGGATTTTCTCGATTGACGCGCCGCCGAAATTTCACGGTTGATTTCCGCCAGCGACATCGCGTCCGCGCCCGCCGCGCCCGCCGACTCGCGAACGCGGCTCAAAGCCATGCGGCTGCGCGCGTCGCGAATGGATTGCAAAAAAATTTCGGGATCTTCCGCCGTTTCAACATTCAACAAGATCGCGACTGGATTGCCGTCGCTGGTCAAAAGCAGTTCTTTTTCCGTTTGCAACCGGCGCTTGAATTGGCGCGGTTGCTTCAAATCTTTGATGGCGATCAATTTCATATAATCATCTTTTAATGTCCTTTTAAGATGATGTCAAGTGGCGGTGATTGCGCTCATGGTCTTATTTTTCACGCAAAGGCGCGAGGTGCGCAAAGAGAATTTAGCAGCCTTAAGTTCTTGACGTATCGAAAACGCAATGACTTCATTTTCTCATGGCTAAACGCATTTATGAAAAAACAGTTCGAGAATTATTTTCAGATTTAATTTCCGAATTAAAACTTAAGCCCGGCGAAATCATTGAGCGCAGCCAAATCATCAACTGGTTTCGGCAGAAATATCCAAGAATCAAAACCTCGACTGTCGGGTGTCATTGTTTTCGCCTTGCTACAAATGCTCCTTCGAGAATTCATTATCAAGCTGGATCGAGCGACGATCTTCTTTTTCAATTAGATGCCGGACGATACCGATTATATGATCCTAAATCCGACCCCGCGCCGATTTATCTAAAAGCCCAAAGCGACCAGCTAGAACCAGCGCGTCGGTCTCAAAATTCCGAAGAAAATGATCAACAGGAATTCGCATACGAAAAAGACTTGCAGCAATTTCTAGCCAAAAATCTGGAACTAATTGAACCGGAATTGCGGTTATACAAAGATGATGAAGACGATCAAATTACGGGTTTAGAATTTCCTGCCGGAGACCGTTTTATTGACATTTTGGCCGCTGACAAATCAAATGATTACGTCGTCGTTGAGTTGAAAGTTTCTAAAGGATACGACCGCGTGGTTGGACAATTGCTTCGATATATGGCTTGGATTAAAGAAAATCTAGCAGTTGAAAATCAAAAAGTTCGGGGCGTAATTGTTGCGCGAGAAATTAGTGAAGATTTAAGATTGGCGACTTCTTTAATTTCCAATGTCACGCTTCTGGAATACGAATTGAAAGTTAAACTGAACAAAGTAGTTCGTGAGGGAAAATAAAATTTCTCTGGTTCAAACACTTTTCGCCGCCGCGATAAACGCCTTCACTTTCGCGTGATCTTTTTTGCCGGGCGCGGATTCCACGCCGCTCGAAACGTCCACGCCGACCGGCTGGACTTTTTTCACGGCCTCGGCCACGTTTTCCGGCGTCAAACCGCCCGCGAGAAAAATCGGCTTGCCGAATTTTTGCGCGGCGACGGCCAGGTCCCAATTGAATTTTTCGCCCGTGCCGCCCAGCGTCGTCGAAGAAAAAGCGTCCAGCAGATACGCGTCGGTCAGGTAATCCGGGATTTTCTTCAACGATTCCGCGTCGCGGATGCGGAACGCCTTCATGCTCATCAGGCCGAATTGCGTGCAAAATTCCGGCCGCTCGTCGCCGTGAAACTGGAGCATGGTCAAACCAACCTCGCCGATGGCGCGCAAAACAAAATCCGGTTCCGCGTCCACAAAAACTCCCACGCGCATCACGAACGGCGGAATTTGTTTCGCTATTTCCGGCGCTGTTTCCAACAAAATGAAGCGCGGGCTTTTTTCATAGAAATTAAAGCCCAAGGCGTCCGCGCCCGCCTCGACGGCGGCCTGCGCGTCGGCGAGATTCGTGATGCCGCAAATTTTTACTTTGACGCTCATGTTGCGGGATCAGCATTCCACTTCGGTCGCGAAAGCTCAACTGTGTTTCCCCCGGCGCAATTCTCTCAAGGCAATACTTGAACACGGTAGAACCAAGAACCGCTGCGGTTGTTCGTGGCAGTGTAACTCATGGTCGGGGCGTTTGACGCCTGAATCCAGCCCGTGACCGGCAGCCATGCTTGAAGATTGGTGGAAACACTGACCTGATAGAGCCGGTTGGTGACGACCGTCCATTGCATCTGGACGAGGTTGCTCTGGACGCTTTCGCCGGTGAAATGGAACCGCGAGGCCGGGCTGGCCGGGTCGGTCCCGGCGATGAATTCGGCGTAGTCACTCATTCCGTCGCCGTCGGAATCGGTCCGTTGCGTGCGGTTGGTGGTGACGGAGCCGAAATAATTTTGTTCCCAGGCGTCTGAAATGCCGTTTTGGTTCGCGTCCAAAAATGTGTAGTTGCCGTTGAAATAAAGGGTGCCACCGACGGCCAGTGTATTGGTCTGCGTGGCGGGAGTTTGATAATAGGGCACGTCGCTGAATTGAACGACGTATTGGCCGGCGGGCAGATTGCTGATGGTGACGGACGGCGTCACGTCGGACTGCACAGGGACGAGGCCGATGGATGACAGCGAAAACAGCGACCAGGTTCCCTGGCCCAGATTTTTTGTGATGCTGATATTTCCACCCGATGATTCGCCGGTGATGCCGATGTCGTCAATCGTCCAGCCGTTGACGGTGTTGCCGAATTCAACGCCTTCGTAATAAAACACGACCTGAATGGTCTGGCCGACCCACGGAGTCAAATCCACCGTCTCCTGATCCCAGTCATCTACGGTTCCGGTTAAATCCTCTGCCATCGGCAGGTTGCCAGGCGGCGTGCTGCTGTTGGTGCTAATATACACGACGCCGTCCTCGTAAGCCTCGCTGAAATCGCAGGCGTCGAAAAAAGTCAGCGTCGCGGATTTGAGGCCGGTGAGGTCAATGACCGGACTATACAAATAACTGCTGGCGAGAAAAAAATTCTGGTCGCCGTCAAGATCGCTGCCCCAGGCATTGGTGCCGGAATAGGCGCTGGTCACAAGGCCGTTGTTTGGCGTGCCGAGCGTCCAGTTGATGTCCGAGCCATTGACGGGATCGGGCACCACCGACCAGCCGGGCGCTCCACTTTCCAGATTGTCGAACCACGGCGGCGTCGGTGCCTTGAGCGTTTGGAACGTGTAAAGGTTTCCGTTGTTGTCGTCCACAGTGGTGTTGCCGGCCTGATCGCGGCTGACGACTTCGTAATAATAAATCCGGTTCGCTGAAAGTCCGCTGATGGTGACGGCGTGATTGGCGCCGGGCGTGCCAACGTAGGCCGCGTGGTCGGGCAATTGGGACAGGCCATATTGCACCGAAGCGTCGGTCGGTTTGGAGGTCAGCCAGGTGATTTTGGCGTTGGAATAATCCGTGGCCGCCGCCACCTGCGAAATGACTGGCGGCACGGTGTCAACCGTCGCGGTCGCGGTCACATTGCTCTGGTTGGAAAAATCAAAATAGGTTGCCGTGAGAGTGTCTCCATTTTGCACCTGCAATTGATTTGTTCCGGCGCTGCCCGCCACCAGCGTAATCGTTCCTCTGAACAATCCCGGATGAGTGGTTTCAAATAGCGTCACGTTCGTCTGGTTCGTCCGCGAGCTGGCCGTGCAACTGGCCGTAATCTGGCCCGTGCCAGCGAGATCTGAATCGCCCACTTCCACCGTGACCACTTCGTTGGTGGTATAAACGATGTTGTCGAGAAAAACGACGCCCGCACCGTTCGCGCCCGGCGCGAGGAAATTGATGATGTTCCGCAGCAGACCCACCGCGCTGTTAGTGGCCGGGCCGTTCGTCGGAATCGCATCGAACGGAAAGCCCAAAAATACGACGCGGCCCGGACTGTCCACGCCGTTGTTCGGATAACTCATGCCGCACGGCTTGCCCGAAACTGATTCCAACGTGATGGCCGTGGCGCTGGCGGAAGGCGTGAACGTGTCGGAAAAATCCGGGCCGAAAACGTCACCGAATCCGTCGTCGAAACTTGGATAACTGCTGTAATCCAAATTCAGGTTGATGCCGTTGGCAATCGAAGCCGGCGCTCCGAGAATTGCCGGCACGCCAAAATCTTCGTCGCCGGCCGGATCAGGCGCGGGCGGGTCGGGATTCTGGACAAAGCCGGCCACTTGCAGCACATTCCGCCGGAACGGCACGTCGCCCAGTTGCGTGAGGATTTGCATCGAAGCCATGAAGAACGAGCCGCCGCCGTTCAAATAGGTTTGAATCATGTATTGCTGCTGGGCGTTCAACGTGTTGTTGGTGGCGGTGGGATCGGGCAGGCCGTCTTCGTCCACTCCGTAGTTGATGATGTCATCCGTGGTCCGCCAGATGACGACCGGAAACGGCTGAAGGTCGGCAAGCTGCGGGCCGCCGCGCTCGTTCACTTTCCAAAATCCAAAACTCACGCCCGCCGCCGCCAGGACGTTGGTGTAACTGCCGTCGGGGATCACCGTTGCGCCGTTCGCTTCTTCGGCGGTCGTATCGTAATCGTCCACCAGCAACACGGTCGGCGTGGCGTTGCCAATTAAATTAAAAAATGCGCCGGAGTTGTTGTCCAAGTCAGTGTTGCCGGCCGCGTCCGATGAACTGACCAAGTAAAAATACGTTACGCCGGGAATGAGTTTGGTCAGCCTCACGACATGACTGGTCACGAGCGCGACATTGGTGACGGCGAGGTTCAGATTTGCGGCATCGGTTCCGTATTGAACTATGGAGTTGGCCGGTTCGCCAGTCTGCCAAGTGATTGTGAGAACGCCGAGATCGGTGCTGGCTGTCACGCCGCTGATGGCGGGCGGCACCAAATCGGCCGTTGCCGTCGCAATCCGTTTTGTCCCGCTCGGATCAAAATAATCCGCCGCCAGACTGTCGCCGTCGGCAATCTGGATTTGTCTCGCACCCGCCGGGCCGGTGACGGTGGCCACTGTGCCGGTGAACACGCCGTAATTTCCCGCAGCGGAAAGTAAAACCGTTGTTCCCAACTGCCCGGTGAGGTTGGTCACCATCACGCTGACGGAATTGCTGGCGGCGCGGGCTGCGTCGAACACTTCGATTTTCATGACGCCGGGCGCGGTGTAACTCGGACGATCCAGCAAAATGAATCCCGTGCCCGGCCGCGCCAAGTTGCCGGATGACACCAGTGCGAAATCCTGGTCAATCGCGGCGGTGTCGAGACGCGCGTCCTGAACAACTTTGCTCGCGCGCACGCAGACGAGATAATCGCCCGGCGCGGGTTGCGAAAGATAAACGCCCTCGACGTTGTTCAATTGATCTGGAGTCGGAGCGTTCGGCACCGACTCGCCCGCGCCGAATTGGTTGCCGCGATACTGCGTTCCATCCGGGCCGACAACTTCCAGATCCAAATCGTTCACCAGCGCGGGCAATGCGCCCGGAAATCCCGGCACGTCGGTGTAGGCCAAAGTTATTTTCAACGGCTGATCCGAACCCTGGACAAAAATGTGCTGCGTGAAAACCTGGCTGTTGGTCAGCAGCACCGTTTGATCGAGATACTGGTAATAGCGCGGCGCGGTGTTGACGTTGGGAACGATGATGTTGGTGAGATTGATGCGGCCCCAGCCTTCGTCGTTGTTGGGAACCGGGCCGGGGCCGCCGTTGGCTTCGTCCAGTTCGTCGGCGGAATTGATCAATGCCGCCTTGACCAGCGCGGGCGACGGCGTCGCGTTGGTGTGAGTGCTTTGATAAAACTGCACAAACACCGCCGCCGCGCCCGCCGCGTGTGGGCCGGACATGCTCGTGCCGCCCATGTAGACGTAATAATTGTCAATCGCCGTCCACGCAATTGCGGCTTCATCCGGCGCGGCGGATGACGCGGCGGAAGCAATCCAGCTTCCGGGCGCGACCAAATCTGGTTTGATGCGCCCGTCCGCGCACGGTCCGCGGCTGGAAAAATCGCACATCGTGTCCGAGCCATCGGCGTAAAGGCCGTAAGTTTCCGCAAGCGTGCCGGGAACATTTTCGGACGCGCCGGTGGCAATCACATTTTTGGCGCAGGCCGGACTGTCAATGGTCTGCGTGTTCGGCCCGGCATTGCCGGCGGAAAATTCCAAAATGTAAGGCTGGTCGCCCGCGGTGCCCGCGTCCGCGTCGCGCACCAGTTCATCGAACTGCGCGCAGTCAATGTCATACTCGCCCTGCACGTCGTTGCCCCAACTGTTCGAGCCTATTTTTGCGCCGTGACGGACGGCATCGTGAGTAAGCGTTTCGTCGCTGGGAAACGGATTTGCTTCGTTCGCGTCGGCGTCGAATATGCGCTCGACAAAAAGATTCGCGCCCGATGCCACGCCGAGACCGTAGAACTGGCCGGTGTCCGGATCCGTCTCGCCCGTCGCCGCGTTGCCCGCGATGATGCCCGCGCAATGCGTTCCGTGGCCGTAGCCGTCCGAACCGTCCGTCAGATCGCCGTAATACTGAAATCCCGTCACGCGTCCGCGCAGGTCAGGGTGCATCGTGTTGGTGTCGCCGGAATCCAAGCCTGTGTCCGCCACGCAGACCGTTACGCCGGTGCCGTCAAAGCCAAGCTGCTCTGTGACGGTTGGCGTGGCGACTTTGCCGTCATCGCCGCCGACGAGTTTCGAGGCAGCTTCATCCACCAGTTTTCTTTTAGGTGTCCGCTCGATCCAAAGCACCGCGCTGGATTGCGCGAGCGCATCCAGATGGCCGGGCGACAGTTCACCGCGCACGATGGTTCCCAAACGGAGATGGCTCTCGCTATAAATCGCCTTGAGGTGCGTGCGTACGGCGGCAATTTCCGCCTCCGTTGCGTCCGGCGCGAGCAAAATGCTGACACTTACCGTTTCATTTGTCTGCGCCGCGAGTCGCGCCGCAACTGCCAGCCGGGGATGAATTTTGTCCTCTTTCCGGTATGGCCCGACCCAAGTGACGAAGCTCATTGCCCCAACGCCCGCCGGCGATGCTTTGTTGAACCTGGCGACAAAGGCGTCGTCCGGCACATATTGAATCAACTCCACGCCAGCCTTCTGCAAAGCCGTTCGCTGGGCCAATTGAAGTGTCCCGCTGAATTGAACGAGAAACAAGCCGCTGGCTGCAACCTGGGAGTGCATCGCGACCGCCATTTCTGAACGACTGCCGCCGGAATCCGTATCAATGACTTCATTGCGCAAACGAATGCTTCTGGCTTCGCCGGCCCAACTCGTTAGAAAATAAAGAAGCCCTGCTGCAAGCAACAGGCTGCTGGTGGAACAAACTCGGCGGGGACGCACCTTAAACTAATACTTCATTTTGATCCCTTTTTCAATCCTGCTTGGTGTGGTCTCGGCGGCAGTTTTGCTTTGTGACCCGGCTTTCCGTCTTCTATTTTGGTTGCGATGCCGCGCACGATTTATTTCGATTACAACGCCACCACGCCGCTTGACTCGGTGGTGCGCGAAGCGATGTTGCCGTTTCTCGGCGACGTTTGGGGAAATCCGTCGAGCGTTCATCACGTCGGCAGAAAAGCGCGGGCGTTGCTCGACGATGCGCGCGACCGGGCGGCAAAAATTCTCGGCGCGAAGCCCAGCGAAATTATTTTCACCAGCGGCGGGACGGAATCGAACAATCTCGCGATTTTTGGAACGGCGCGGGCGCTTAAATCAAAAGGGAAACATTTGATCACTTCCGCCATCGAGCACGATGCGGTTTTGCAATCGTTTGACTACTTGGAAAAAAAGGAAGGTTTTGAAGTCATGCGGTTACCGGTGAATTCCGAAGGGCGCGTTTCGCCGGACGATTTGATGAAGGCAATTCGCCCGGACACCGTTCTGGTTTCGATCATGGCGGCGAACAATGAAATCGGCACGATTCAGCCGGTTGCGGAACTCGGCGCGATTTGTAGCGGGCGCGGAATTGTTTTTCACACGGACGCAGTTCAGTGGTTTGGCAAGGAGCCATTTGAAAACGTCGGGCAATTCAACGCGGATTTGGTTTCTGTCTGCGCTCATAAGTTTCACGGCCCGAAAGGCTCGGGATTGCTTTACATCAAGTCGCCGCTTCATCCGTATCCAATTTTGTTCGGCGGCGGACATGAAAATGAAAGGCGCGCTGGAACAGAAAATCTCGCGGGAATCATCGGTTTGGTTTCGGCGCTGGAAAAATTTGTCAAGCCGCCGGTTTTTCACCATGAAAAGCTGGAGAATCTCGCGGACAAATTAGTTGCGACGATTGAGCAAATTGACGGTTGTGAAATAGTTTCTCCAAACTGGCTCGCGGGGACGATATCCCCACCAATTTGTCTGGCTAACACGGTTTCCTTCGTCGTTCGCGGATCGGACGGCATCGCGTTGATGGCGGGGCTGGACCTGGAAGGAATTTGCGCGTCCAGCGGCTCGGCCTGTTCGTCGGGGTCAATTGAACCTTCTCACGTCATTGAGGCCATTGGCAGAAAGTCCCTGGCAAATTCGCTCGTTCGTTTTTCCCTTGGACGCGAATCCACGGTGGAAGAAGTTGACTTCGCGTGCTCCGTGCTGCCTGAAATAATCCGTCGCGCACAACGTGCCAAATAAGATTCCAACTGGATGTGAACAGCCGACCAACAACACCAACAACTTTCACTTTCAAATTTTTTCAATCTCTTTACCCTAGTTTGCGCTATGACTAATAATTCAAAAACCCAAGTGGCCGCCTTGACACGTGGAGTTGTTTGGATTATTCACAACCCTTAATAATAAGAGTTTTCTTAAGAAAAGAATTTACTATTAACCAAACATGAACCTCACGATCTCCAAAGAGCAAATCCTCGCCGGGCTGCAGGCCGTCCAAAATGTCGTCAGCACGCGCACCACGCTGCCGATTTTGTCCAACGTTCTTTTGCGCGCCGAAAAGGAACGCGTCGAATTCACGGCGACGGATCTGGACGTGACCGTGGCGTGTTCCGTCGAGGCGAAGGTTAAAAAAGCAGGCGCGACAACCGTGCCGGTGAAAAAACTTTTCGGCATAGTGCGCGAATTAAACGGCAATGAAATTGATCTTGAGACCGACGAAAAAAACATAACTTCCATCCGCAGCGGCTCGTCGTTTTATAAAATCCACGGACTCGGCGCGGATGAATTTCCGCCGCTGCCGAAATTCAAGGACGACAAGAAAGTCGCGCTCCAGCAGGAAAACGTCCGCGCGATGCTGAAAAAAACTTCCTTCGCCGTTTCCACCGACGAATCGCGCTACGTCCTCAACGGCATTTTCATCAGCCTCAAGGAAGGCAAGATGACGCTCGTGGCCACCGACGGCCGCCGGCTCGCGCTCGTGGACGAGGAAGTGGACATCTCAGAAAAAAGCAGCGGCGAATTCATTGTTCCGGCCAAGGCCGTGAACGAATTAAACCGCTTGCTTCAAGACAAGGGCGACGTGGAAATAAAATTCGGCGAAAATCAGGCGTCGTTTTCGCTCAAGGACGACAAGGGATTTTCCGTGCTGCTCGTCACGAAATTGATCGAGGGAAATTATCCGAATTACCGGCAGGTCATCCCCGGCGAGGCCAAGGAACGCATCCCGCTCGTGCGCGAGGAATTTTTGCAGGCGCTGCGCCGCGCCGAGATCATGACCAGCGAAAAGGCGAACTCCGTCAAGCTCACGTTCGGGAAAAACAACCTCGCCATCACCGCCAACTCGCCCGAAGTCGGCGAGGCGCGCGAAACGCTCGCGGTGAATTACAAGGGCAAGGAAATGGCCATCGCCTTCAACCCGCGCTATCTGATTGACGCGCTGTCCGCGCTGTCCGAGGACGAAGTGTTCTTCGAGCTGATTGACGAATTAAGCCCGGGCGTTTTGAAGATCAACGGCCCGTTCCTCTACGTCGTCATGCCGATGCGGTTGAGTTGAGGTAAATTTTTTAGTGACCAAACGGCAAAATCTGCCATATATTTGCGTCATGTCCGAACCAGAACTTTATCTGATTTTTGAAGGCGAAGACCCGCCATTCGAGCAGCAGAGCAGAGAGAATGGTTTTACATCTTGGTCGGGTCGTAAGTTTGCTGAAAGCCTCGGTTACAAGGACTATAAAACATTCTTTGCTTCAGCCATCAACAGGGCGCAGCAGGTTTGTATGTCTCTTGAAATAGACCTCGCAGAACACTTCAAGCAAGAGACGGTAATTGACGAAAATGGAAACGAAGTGAAAGACATACGTCTTTCACGTTTTGCGTGCTACCTAGCAGCAATGAATGGCGACCCAAAAAAAGCCGAAGTCGCCAAAGCACAGGCATATTTTGCAACTTTTGCGGATGCCTGTCGCCGATACATTCAAGAGACGGAGCAGATTGAGCGAATTCTAATTAGAGACGAGATTAGCGACCACGAAAAAACGTTGTCTTCGACCGCTCACAGAGCGGGAGTGGTGGAATATCAATTTTTCCAGAATGCAGGCTATCGAGGTCTTTACAACATGAATCTTTCGGCACTTCGCCATCTAAAAAAAATTCCTAGCGGACGATCTCTGTTGGATTTCATGGGCAAAGATGAATTAGCTGCCAATCTCTTTCGCATCACGCAGACCGAAGCAAAAATTAAGCGAGACGGAATTCACGGGCAAACCCTGTTGGAGAAAGCGGCCGAGGAGGTTGGCAGAACTGTTCGTAAAACGATGCACCAAATCAGCGGCCAGCGGCCTGAACAGCTTCCAATCACCGAAGACATCAAAAAGCTCAAGTCAGGTCTTCGAGCCACTGGTGCAGGACTCCAAAAGGTTGACCGCAAAAAACTCAAACAACCGAAGAAATAAGAAAAGCTTTTCGCCTACATTTGCTCCACAGTTTCAATTCCGAGAACGTCGAGACCTTGTTTCAAAACGCGCGCCGTCAAATCGCAAAGCGCCAGACGCGATTCGCGCACCGCGCCTTCCGCCTTGAGCACCGGACAATTTTCGTAAAAGCCCGTGAACTTCCCCGCCAGCTCAAACAGATAATTGCACAGAAAATTCGGACGATATTCCTCCGCCACCGCTTCCAGCGTCAGCCCGAAATTCAGCAGATGCTTCGCCAGCGCGATCTCTTCCGGCGCGGCCAAGGCAAGTGACGAGTGACGAGTGACGAGTGACGAGTCGGCTTCGCTTTTCCGAAAGATACTTTTGATGCGCGCGTAGGCGTAAAGCAGATACGGCGCGGTGTTGCCTTGCAGCGCGAGCATCTTGTCCCAGTTGAAAATGTAATCGCTCTGGCGGTTGGGCAGCAGGTCGGCATATTTCACCGCGCCAAGGCCGACGACGCGGGCGATTTCTTTTCGTTGCGCTTCGGACAATTCAGAACTCTTTTCAGAAACGGTTTTGTAAGCGCGTTCCACGGCTTCGTCGAGCAAGTCGCCAAGATTCACCGTGTCGCCGCTGCGCGTCTTGAACGGCTTGCCGTCGTCGCCGAGAATTTTGCCAAAGCCGACGTGGATGAGCTTTGTGCTTTTGGCCGCGTCCGGTTTCCAGCGCGCGACGATGAGAAACAATTTTTTGAAATGCCCGGACTGCCGGTCGTCCACGACATAAACAATTTCGTTGGGCGACCAGGTTTTGAGCCGGTAATCCACTGTCGCCAAATCTGTCGTTGTGTAATTGAAGCCGCCGTCGCTTTTGCGCACGAGCGCGGGGTCGGGAATCCATTCGCCGTCGCGGTTGACGAGAAATGGGTCTTCTTTCGGCGGCAGCGAGCCGTCGCTGAAAACGCCGACCGCCCCTTCGCTTTCACGCG
>DATCDZ010000078.1:0-6479 GCA_036510395.1 Verrucomicrobiia bacterium | reverse complement strand
CCGCCAAGGACATCGTCCAACTCGGCGCGTTCGGACGCCGCCAACTGCGGAACATCCGCCGCCGCCCCAAGCTGATCGCCGCCTTCTGGAAACAGGCTGGATTGTGGTGAATAACTCACTATATTATGCAGGAGTCAATAGAAAATTATTGCGCAGGATTCACAACTGGAAACTTGGTGATTATACAATAATTCTGCTGGATAAAATATGCGTCATATCCCGACATCGCGACGGTTGGTGCTTGAATGTCTTTTTCATTCTCTACGCGGATTAAAATTCGATTCGGAATATGACTTGGCAACAAGCAAGAGGCAAGCGTGACAAGCACGGTCATAACGAAGGCGAGCCAGACGGTTTTCTTCATAACAATAAATTTGCCATTTATCTGACAGAATTAACAAGCGGAGACAATCCTTGAATCCGCACTTCCAGTTTGTCGCCACTTTGGATCGGGCCGATGCCGCTGGGCGTGCCGGTGAGGATCACGTCGCCGGGCAGCAGCGTGAGGTTGGTCGAAATGAAACTCACGAGTTCGGCAGGTTTGAAGATGATCTGCCTGGTGTTCGAGTTCTGGCGCAACAGGCCGTTCTGGAAAAGCTGGATGTTCAACTGCGCCGGATCAATCTGGGTTTCCACATACGGGCCGAGCGGCGTGAAGGTGTCGAACGATTTCGCCCGCGCCCACTGGCCGTCGGATTTTTGAATCGTGCGGTCGCTGATGTCCTGCGACGCGGTGTAGCCGAAAATGTAGCGCGACGCCTGCGTGGGCGAGACGTTGCGGATTTTGCGGCCGATGACGATGCACAATTCCGCCTCGTAATCCGTGCGGTGTTGTGGAAATGGAATTTCAATCTTCCCGCCGTCGGGCAGCAGCGAGGTCGTGGCCTTGAACCAAAACAACGGCTCTTTCGGCAATTCACGTTTCATCTCGCGCGCATGGTCGGCATAATTAAGCCCGACGCAGATGATTTTTGCCGGCACGACGGGAACCAAAGTCTTCACGCCCTTGCGCGGCGTCGGATTGCGGTCAAACGATGGCGAGCCAAACACGTCGCCGCGCAGACGGAATAATTCACCGTCCACGACCTTCGCTTGGAAAATGTCCAAGCCCTTCTGAAATCGTCCAATGGCTGCCATGATGATTTACGATTTTTGATTTATGGTTGATGATTTCACCGGCACGGGAAGTTTAATCCCACAAATCATAAATCGTAAATCTTAAATCATAAATAAAACCGCATTGTTGCCGTGCAACGAATTTCCAGCTACAGTGTCCGCGTGAACAGGCTGACGAAACAGGAACAGTTGTTTCTAATCATTGTTTTGGGACTGTTGCTGACGGGCATGGCGGTGAAAACGTATCGCACCGCGCACCCGCCGACGGCAATTGTTCAACAAACAAAATAATTTTGGTGCGGCGAGGCTACTGACGAGCCGGCTCGCGAGGACGCTCGCCCCACCGAGTTGGAAACCTTAAAATGCACGAAATCAATTTCGACGAAGCCGTGGAGCAAATCCTCGCGAAGGATTCGCGCTTTGCGCGTGACGCTTATTTGTTTGTGCGCGAGGCGCTCGACTTCACGCAGAAACTCATCGGCAGGGAAAATCGCGGGGGCATCCGTCACATCACAGGGCAGGAGCTGCTCGACGGCATCCGGCAGTTTGCGCTCCAGCAATTCGGCCCGATGACCGTGACCGTGTTCGAGGAATGGGGCGTGAGAAGCTGCCGCGACTTTGGCGACATCGTTTTCAACATGGTGGAGATCAGCCTGCTCGCCAAGACCGACAATGACAGCCGCGACGATTTTCAAAACGGCTACGATTTCACCGGCGCTTTCCGCAAACCGTTCTTGCCGCAAGGCAAATTGAAATCGGAGACGAAGCCGGCGGTCAATTGAACCGAATCACGTGATTTTGCGGTAAATCGGCTTCGGCACGATGATGGCGGCGAAACATCTGCCGCGAATCTCAATTTCAACCTGCGTGTCCGGCTTTGAGAATTCCGGCGGCACAAATCCCATGCCGATGCCAAGCCCGAGCGAAGGACTTTGCGTGCCGCTGGTCGCTTTGCCGATATGCGTGCCGTTTGAACAGATTGGATAATGCGGGCGGGGCGGCGCGGATTTGCCCGTCATTTTGAAGGCAACCAATTTCTTTTTCACACCGTTTGTTTTTTGCGCGGCCAAAATCTCTCGGCCAATAAAATTTTCTTTTTCGAGCGACACAAAAAAACCGACGCCCGCTTCAATCGGCGTCGTGTTCTCGTCCAATTCATGGCCGTAAAGCGGATAGCAGACTTCCGTGCGCAGAGTGTCACGCGCACCGAGGCCGCACGGCCTGATTCCGAACGGCGCGCCGGTTGCGAGGATTTTATTCCAGATATGACGGATTGCCTCGTCGGAACCGACAATTTCAAACCCGTCTTCGCCCGTGTAGCCCGTTCGCGAGACGAGGACGCTTTGATTTTCAAATTTGAATCCGCCAATCTGGTTTTTCGTCAAGTCCGTCACTTGAGCGGCACGCATCGCGGAAATGGACGCACCGGGAACCGCGGCGTTGATGAAATCCTTCACGCGCGAGCCTTGCACGGCCACGGCCGAATAATTGTGCGAAGCGTCAGTAAGATTTAATTCATTTTGTCTTGGAAATTTCGCGGCCTGCGTTTTCAACCACGCGACATCGGGTTCGACGCGCGAGGCGTTGATGATCAGAAAATATACGCCATCGGAAAGTTTGTAGGCGTAAAGGTCGTCAATCACGCCGCCGTGTTCGTTGCACATCAAGGTGTATTGGCCTTCGCCGGCCGCGAGCTTGCGGATGTCGTTCGTGAGCGTGCGATTGAGAAACTCCTCTGCGCCCGCGCCGCTGACGGTGACTTCGCCCATGTGCGAGATGTCGAAGATGCCGGCAGCGTTGCGGACGGCGAGATGTTCGTCGGTGATGCTGGTGTATTGCACCGGCATTTCCCAGCCGCCGAAATCAATCAGCTTCGCGCCAAGTTTTTGGTGCGCGGAAAAAAGTGCGGTGCGTTTTAACATGAAATTATTTTAGCCACGGATGGACACAGATTAACACAGATGAAAACTTTTTGTCCGCAGATTACACAGATTTTCGCAGATTTAATTTTTAGTTTTAGTCTGCGTAATCCGCGAAACCTGCGGATTATTTTTCCTATCTGTGCTTCATCTGTGAAAATCTGCGGCTAGAATCATCCCCACTTTTCCGTTTTCATTTGTTCCTTCGGCGCGCCGAGTTCAAAGACGAGTGATTCGGCGAATTCCACGAGCAGGTTCGGGCCACAGGCGTAAAAAACTGTGTTCGCCAGATCGGTCACCTGCGATTTGACCCACACGGAATCAATGCGCCCGGTGCGGCCGGTCCAATTATCTTCAGGCGTCGCGCGCGTGCAGGTGACGTGAAACTTGAAATTTGGATTTTCCTTTTCCAGTTCGCGGAATTCGGCGTTGAAAATAATATCCTTCGGCTGGCGAACGGTATAAAGCACGATGATTTTCGTCTCCAATTTGCGCCGCGTCGCTTCGCGCACATAGGCGCGGAACGGCGTCACGCCCGAACCGCCGGCGATACAGACGAGATGCTTGTCCGCCTCATAGACCGGCAGGAATTTTCCGACCGGCGGGATGACGAACAGTTTGTCGCCGGGCTTCGCCCAGTCCACGATGCGCGTGCCCATCTTGCCGTCGCGCTTGACGGTGACTTCGTAAAAGCCGCGATCCAGGGCGCAGGACGAGAGCGAATAGGCGCGCTTGTAATTGGTCGTGTCCGGCCAGTAGAGCGTGATAAACTGCCCGGTCTTGAAACCGGGATTGTGGCCGTCGGGCCATTTGAGGCGGATGGTTTTGGTGTCGGGCAATTCCATCGTCGCCAGTTCGACGGGCATTTCGAGAATTTCTTTGGGCATAAAATTTTAACGCGCGGGAAAAGTTATTGAATTTTCAGAACGCCAGCAAGTTTTGTCGCGTGCGTGAAGGTTTTTTGCGGCGGAACGGGCTAGAATTTCCAGGATGTTCCGATTTTGGCGCGTGTCGAGGAGCCGTTTGATGAGTGCATGGTTCCTGAATGATTATGCTGTTGATTTGCGAATTAAATGTGCGTCAATCGCCTTAAAAAAGTCAATGCCAAAAGCAAAGAACCGGCGGACTGTCTCCAGTCCGCCGGTTTGAATTTGAATTTCGCTTACAGCCCCTTGCCGATCATGAATTTCAGCAAGTCGGCCACGCGGCAACTGTAGCCCCACTCGTTGTCATACCAGCTCACGAGCTTGAAGAAACGCTTGTTCAGCTCGATGCCGGAGCCGGAATCAAAAATAGATGACGATTTGCTGTGGATGAAATCACTGCTCACCACTTCGTCGTCGGTCCATTCAAGGATGCCTTTGAGATAGGTCTCGCTGGCCTTCTTCATCGCGGCGGAAATTTCCGCGTAGCTCGTTTCTTTCACCGTGCGGACGGTGAGGTCAACGACGGAAACCGTCGGGGTCGGCACGCGAATGGACATGCCGGTCAACTTGCCCTTCACTTCGGGGCAAACGAGGCCGACGGCTTTCGCCGCGCCAGTCGTGGACGGAATCAAATTGATCGCCGCACTGCGTCCGCCCTTCCAATCTTTTTTGCTCGGGCCGTCCACGGTCTTTTGCGTCGCGGTGTAACTGTGAACGGTCGTCATCAGTCCTTCCTCGATGCCGAAACCTTCCTTGAGCAAAACGTGGACGAGCGGCGCGAGACAGTTCGTGGTGCAACTGGCGTTGGAAACGACGTGATGCGTGGCCGCGTCATATTTCTCGTGGTTGACGCCGACGACGACGGTGATGTCCTCGTTTTTGCCGGGCGCGGAAATGATGACCTTCTTCGCGCCGGCGGTGATGTGGCCGTAGGCGGATTTGGGATTGGCCTTGTCGGCGTCGGTGAAGAGGCCGGTGGATTCGATGACGACGTCCACGCCTAATTTTTTCCACGGCAGTTCCGCCGGCGTCTTGGCGCTGACGACATGAATTTCCTTGCCGTTGACGATGAGCACGTCGTCCTCCGACTTGTCGGCGGCGGATTTCTTGGAGCCGACCGTGCCGGCGAAGCGGCCCTGCGTGGAATCATATTTGAGCAGGTAGGCGAGGTTGTCGGCGGGCACAATGTCCCCGACCGCGACGACTTCGACTTCCTTCCCGATAAGACCTTGTTCGGCGATGGCGCGAAAGACCAGGCGCCCGATGCGACCGAACCCGTTGATTGCAACTTTGACAGGCATAATTTTATTTTTTTCTGTTGGTGGAATTAATTTCCTTAAACCGACGGGCAATTTTAACAGCATCCGGCAAATGGTCAATGAAGAATTCAGAAACAACCGGACGTCCGAAATTATTTTCGGGATTATGCACTTCACAAATGCTGGCCTGAAAACGGGCTGGATTTGAACACTGCGCACTTTTTCTACTTTTTGCGCTTGGCGTTCTTCTTTGGCTTCGTCGGTTTGATGAGCGAAACTTTCCGCATCATGCCGTCGAAGCGCGACGGCTGGATTTGTGGCTTCGTTTTCACTTTAATTTGACGGGAAAGGCAGTGAACGGAACGATTGCCACGCTTAAAAGATCAACGTAGTATCGTCAGCATTCAAAAATGGAAATCAGGCAGCCGTATGAAAGACAGCGCAGCAAAGTCTAAAACGAAAATAAACCGTGGCGTTCCTTCATCATTGAAGCAGACGGCACAGAAGTATCTGGCCGACAAATCGGAACAAGAGCGGACACGGCTGTTGGGACGGCAAGCCAAGACTGCTTTTGGCCGTAAAAGGAGCGGCAAACTTTTGGGGGCATTCAATGCGTGGCAAAAGTGGGAACTGGAATTGTTGGGCAAATATCCTGATGAAGAAACCGCCGGGCGAATTGGCCGTTCCATAAAAGCCGTCACAAGTCGGCGACGCAAGCTCCGCATTCCGATGTTCAACAGCGGCGTCCAGCGTTGGCAGAAATGGGAAAAGGAATTGCTGGGCAAAATCAGTGACAGGGACTTCAGCAGCCAAACAGGCCGGAACCTAAAAGCGGTCCGAAATATGCGCTGTTTTTTGGGCATTGAGCATTGCGGCGGTCCGATGACAAGACTGTGGAAAAAACGGGAATTACGATTGCTTGGGAAATACCCTGACAGGGAAGTTGCGCGGCTGATTGGACGATCCCATCAGTCGGTCAGGGCCGCGCGCTATGCGCATGGCATTAAAAGTTTTTACGGCGTGGCACGGCGCTGGAACCGGCGGGAAGACAAGTTATTGGAACGGTTTAACAGCGCCGAAGTCGCCAGACGCACGGCACGCTCGCTGGAAGCAATCAGGAAGCGCAGACAATTTTTGGGGCTCCCCCCACCTCCATCTTTCAAGACCTGGTCAAACACAGACCTTGCCTTGTTGGGAACCATGCCCGATTCGGAATTGGCAAAAAGGCTTAATCGGACCGATTGCGCCGTTAGATACCG
>DATCDZ010000077.1:0-33732 GCA_036510395.1 Verrucomicrobiia bacterium | reverse complement strand
GCACGCAGGCCCAATTGTCCTTGCCATCGGCCCGCCAATTTCTCCAGCCCTCGTCAATCAGGTAATACTCGAAGCCGAGTTGTTTCGTCCAATCCACCCATTGATGCTGTTCGGAATAAACTGGGTCGCCGCTCGACCACCATTGCCACGAAGAGCGTCCGGGCTGAATCCATTTTGCGTTGGCCAATTCCGGCGGCGCGGGCGGACAGAGGTTGCGAACAAGGTCGCTGTTCACGAGCGCATTGAGGTCGCGCGCCAGCAAGGTGACACGCCATGGTTGAACCACGGCGTCGTCCGTCGTCCAGCCTGTCACATCCGGTTTAGCGTGAAACCACGCGTGGAGCGAATGGTCTGGCGCGATCTGCACTCCAAGATCAGTGTAATTCAAAAGATCCGCCTCCGTGACGAGCGCATAACCGCCGCCCGGCAGACTGAAGGTAATCGGCAACGGTATTTTTTTGCCTGCCGACAAATCCTCAAGCCGGCTGCCCTGGAAAACTCCCTCGTAGTTGACAGGATCCGTTTGGAACCATGCGAGCGGATTTCCCGGCAGCTTCCATTCCGTGGCCTCGCCGTTGATCTTCCGTCCCGGCTTCGCCGCCAGCCGAGAGCGCAACGCCACGCCGTCATTGTAGGCGCGCACGTCGAGTTCGTAATTTTCGCCGCTCGTGGTGCGGACGGACACCGTGGTTTCGCGGCAATTGTTGTTCGCCTCCGCATGACCGCCGAACATGGCATACGACTCGTTGATTTTGTGTGAGGAAGTTTTGCCCAGCTTGACATCCGCGCCGAGATCAACATTGTCCGCGATGATGCCAAAGCGCGACTTGTCCACCACTTCACGGCCATCAAAAGTCACGGTGTAACTCAACCCGCCGTCATCCGTCACGGTGATGACGGCTTTGCCGTCCGGCGAACTGACCTTTACTTCGGCAGACTGGACGGCCACGCAAACGGAAAGGCAAATGGCAAGGACTGGAAGATGCTTGTTCATTCGGGAAGAATGCATCATTAAAAACGTGACGTAAAGCTTTGCAAAAATCATTTTTCGCGCGGATACGCCGATCAGTTAGTGTTGCGAAGACAGGATTTTTTGCGCTTCGGCGCCGGTGCTGACTTCGGTTCGACGGAAAAGTCTATACGTCGTGATGAATTCCATTTGTCCGCCAACGGGGAGTTTTTCCAATGAACCCATCATCTCAAGCTCAAAATAGCTCGATCCGGCTGTATAGACTTCTGTGCTGCTGTTGCCGTCCGGATATGTGGCATCCGGAATCCTTGGCGCGTCCACCCGCAACGACAGGCTCGGCCCGACGAGCACCAGCGTGCCGCTGTCAAATCCAAGCTTGTGATTTTTTGAGTCCGGCTTGAAGGAGATCAACCCGTTTGCGTAGGCAAAGCCTGCCGGAAGCGCGGTTGTGAATTGGGCGCTTCCGTTTGTGGTGAAGCCGCTTGGAAAAATGGAGGGTGACGGCACCGGCACATAACATCGGGAATCACTGGTGACAGCGGCCTGGCAATCAATCCACACGCCAAGACTTTTGTTGGTCATGTCCGTTGGCGCAGTCCGCTCAAAGATCGTCCGGATCCGCATCACCGGTTCGTTGGAAAGGAGTTCGATGATTCTCGTGGTGCGGATATTGTAAGTGGTGTCCACCGGAGACACCAAGGTAACGATGCCGTTCGTGAATGACACCGTTTCAATGCTTCCATCAAACCCTTTTGGAGGCGGCCAGCCCCAGTCAGATTGAGGTGATGGCCACGCCTTGTCTCCCCCGAAATTTGGATAGAAACCAGAACGGCTCTTCCCCCACAGCGCAGGGTTTTCCCAAAGGATTCCGTTGGTGTCGTCCAAGAACCGAAACTGCTGAACGCGCCCGTCGGTGGGAACAACGACAGCCTCAACCACTCCATTGTTGATGGATACAGCGTTGCTCCATCCGTGATAGTTCGTGAACACCGCCGAGTTCGGCGCGTTGATGGTCTGACCTTGGACGTGGGCCACGACAAGCACAAGGAGTAACGCGAACCAGACTGGCCTCGTCCCAAAATTGCGGGCTGCTGCGGAGCGCATAAGACATGATTTTAATTGATTTGATTTTCAAAGTCCACAGGAGATTTGCAACCGGGCGCGCAGGCAGGCAGATAATGCTGCAAGCCGCTCAACTTATTTTTAAGCAGGGAAGGCTGGTTAAATTGGATGGGATCCTCTTTGACGTAATTGCTGACAAATTGATTGCCCATCTTCCGCTCCTTGCCGGTCATCCATCTAGCAACTGGCAGCGATCACAGAGGCGGCACGGGCGGATGAATTCATTCGCCCATCATCATCATCGTGGGTATATGCACGGCGATGCGGCGCGGTGATTGTTGCCTGCTGAAATAAGAGGACGTGGATCTGAAGAAAAAGTTCATCATGGTGAAAACGTCCAAGACGGGGCAGACGGTAAGCATCCCGATTTTTCCGATGCGATTCGACGGGCTGGCGAAACGGAAAGCGGGTGGAAAAGATTTTGGCGGCGGGGTTGGACGAGGCGGTGGTGAATGGCGATGACACGAAAGCACTGTTGGAAATTTCGGACGCGGAGACTCGAAAACGCGGTGAAGGTTTTATCGCCGAGCTGCCGGACGGCACGAAACGGGAACGCATGAGGTTGGTGTTCAATCTCTACATGAAGGGGAAAAACATCGAGATGGTGATGGCCGGCGCGAATGTGAGCAAGGGCAGTGTTTTGTTTTGTTCCTCACCCCGGCCTCACCCCCAGCCCCTGTCCAATCCGATTAGAGAAGTTGGCGTCAGACTTTCTCTTCCCATCCGGGAACGGTGAGGGAATAAGTCTCCGCTCCCGCGAGCGAGGTATCTTGCTTTCGGCGCGGCGGCACGCCGAGGATTGATGCGCGTTGCCAAAATGTTTTTGACACGAACCCCATTATTCCACAGGCGTTTCCTTGAAACTGGTAAGGGTATTTTGCAGCGCCTGCATTTCCGCGAGCGACAGCAGGAAGGCCAGCGTGGATTCGGCGCCCTGGTTTTGGCTCAACCGGTCCATGTGCAACCCGTCGCGGCAGCCGCCAGTGGTGGAATCGTAGAGCGCGAGACCCAGATCGTTCCGGCCGAGAAACCACTCGAACGCGCGCCGCGCTTCCGTCACCCAGAACATGTCGTCCGTTGCGTGATACGCCTCGATGCACGCGGAAATCGTCACCTGCGCCTCGATGGGCTGCTGGTCGAAGATGGCGCGTTCGTAGCCGCGCGGAAAAAATCCGTTTGAGCCGACGGGGCGGAACGAGCCGGCGTCCGAGGTCTGGATTTTAATCAGCCAGCGCAGCGTTTTCAGGCCGAGTTCGAGCATCTTTTCATTATGCAGGCTGCGTCCGTTGAGAATCATCGCGTGCGGCAATTTGGCGTTCGCATAGGAAACGACTTCTTCAAACCAGTGCCAGTCCTCGGTGGCGGCGTCGGCGTGGCGCTGCATGAGCTTGGCCGTGAGTGATTCGCGGATCTGGTTCGCGCGCCGGTCGCCGCCAAAGCGCCGCAGGTATTCGTCAATGCCGATGAGCGTGAACGCCCACGCGCGCGGCGATGAAAATTCTGCGGCCACGGGCAGCGCCTGCTCGAACAGTTGTGCCGCGAGCATTTGAAAAGTTCCCTGGCCCGCCTGCGACACGCACAAGCCCAGCGCCCACAGCGCGTGCCCCGTGCAATCTTCCGAGCCAACTTCCTCCAGCCAGCGCCGGTCGAAGCTCATGAAATTTCGGAAGCGTCCGCGCTTTTGGTCGAAGGCGTGATTGAGAAACGCCATATAAGTGGCGGCCTTCGCGCAGAGTTGCGGCGAATCGTGGCCCAGTTTTTTCAGCATCAACGTCAGTGCCAGCGCACGGGCGTTGTCGTCCGTGCAATAACCTTCCGCCAAATTTCTAACCGTGAAACTTGCGTGCTGAAACATTCCGGTCGAGTCGCTCATGAGAAACAGATGGTCCAGTTTCATTTCCGGCAATTGTCCGGGCTGTTCGTCGAGTGTCTTGATGGGTGAAGATTTTCGTCCAACAAAGCTATGGTCGAGCCGCGCCTGCTCGAAAGATTTCGCATAAAGCTGCGCCACGCGGCCCCATACCATTTCGCGTCCGAGCTTGTAAGCATTTTTGCGCATCAAGTGCCGCAGCGGTTCGTCGCGCAGCAATTCCACGACGGCGACGGAAATGGCTTTCGCGTCGCGAAACGGCACAAGTTTGCCGCGTTCCGCCGTCAGCAATTCCGCCGCGTGCCAGTAAGGCGTGGAGACCACGGCGTTGCCCGCGCCGAACGCATACGCCAGCGTGCCGGAAGTGATTTGCGATTCAGTCAGATACGGCGTGAGATAAATGTCCGCCGCGCCGATGAACCGCATCAATTCCTCCAGCTCCACGAAGCGGTTGAAGAACACGACATTTTTTTGCACGCCGAGGTCTTTCGCCAGCCGCTCCAAACCCAGGCGATAAGGCTCGCCCTCGTCGCGCAGCAGATTCGGATGCGTCTGGCCCAGCACGATGTAGACGACGTTTGGAAATTCGCGGATGATGTCCGGCAGCGCACGCAACGCAAACTCGATTCCCTTGTTGGGCGAGAGCAACCCGAACGTCAGCAAAACCTGTTTGCCCGCCACGCCGAATTCGTCCTTGAAATAATTTGGATCCGCGAACGGCATATCGGGAATGCCGTGCGGAATCAGATCAATTTTATTTTCCCGCACCTGATAAACGTCGCGCAGAAATTCCCGGCCGCGCTCGCTCATCACCACCACCCGGGTCGAGAGCCGGATCAGGTCGCGCATCACGCGGCGCTGCTCCTCGTTCGGTTCGCGGAGGATCGTGTGCAGCGTGGTGACGATGGGCATGTTCAGTTCGCGCAACAGCGCCAGCACATGGCTGCCCGCCGGCCCGCCGAAAATGCCGAACTCATGCTCCACGCAAACCACATCCACGTCCGTGATGTTCAGAAAATCCGCCGCGCGCAAATACGACGGCAAATCCTGCTCCGTAATCTCGAAGCGCACTTCCGCCGGATAATTGTAGCCTTCCGCGATGTCATTGACGGGCACGACGAGGCATTGGAGCGCGGGAAATTCCTTTGCCACGGCGCAGCGCAAATCGGTCGTGAACGTGGCGATGCCGCATTTGCGCGGCAGATAATCGCCGAGAAACGCGACCTTGTGGATGTCCGGGGGCTGCTGCATTAAAATTTTCCGGGCCGCTCTGGGGATTCACCTGTCAACTTTGGGGTCTGCTATTCTTCTTTCTGCTCGCGACGTTGCGGTCGAAATGTCTGCCAGACTGTGGAAATCAGTCCGGCGCCTTTAACGATGTTTTGCAGCCACGAAGGTTTTTCGGCAGCCGGCGCGGATTTTTTGCGACGCAAAGATGCCACACCGTTTATCAAGACGGCGGCGGCTGACGTCATTGAACGCAGGGTTCGCGCTTGATTGACCAGCGAGCGGGCTTCGTCCGTCATGGTCTGCCAGTCCTCAACCAGTTGCGCGCGGTTGAGTTCACTTTCCGCGAGCAAAAGTTTTTTTCGCGATTCGAGCGCGTTCATCCGAGTATTTTTTCCAGACATTCGCGATCCTTTCGCAGTTGGTCGAGCGAGGCAGAAAACGTCTGCCAGTCATGCAGCAGTCTGGTGAGCCGCCGCCAAAGGCAAATCCCGACTGCCCCGTAAAGAGCCGTCAATATCAGGAGGACAGCCACGGGCGACCATGCCCACAGCAAAACCACGATGGCCGCCGTGAGCGTAAGTCCCGCAAGCAGTCCAAACGCCGCCGCACCGAGCGCCAAAAGGAAGGCGTGCAGAAGGCGCTCGCGCTCCTCCTGCACTTCCACCGTCAACAGTTCAAGTCGGTTTTCCCCGATGGTCAACAGCCGCCGCGCAAAATGTTTCGAGGTCGCGGCCAGTCCGCTGATGCTGGCGGTGGATTCTTCCATGGCAGAATTAATCGCAGTTGCGGGAACAACGGCGCCCCAGGAGATAACCGACAAGCACTCCGACGCCGACGCCGACGGCAATGGCTTGATAGGGATTTTCGCGGATGGATTGATCCGCGACCTTCGCGCCAGCGACCGCCTTGTCGCGGACATTGCCGGCGATTTCCTTGCCTCGTTCCAGCGCGGCGGCGAGGCGCTTGCGGGCGGCGCTGACTTTTTCTCCGGCCACGTCAGCCGTGGCGGCCATCAATTCGCGCGCGTCTTCGGCAAGCGTCCCTGGGTCATTACTGGTGGTATGTGTTTCTTTGTTCATGCTTTTTGTATTTTTGTTTTGTTTGCGTTTTTCAAAGGTAAATTGGTTGCGTCATCGCGATGGGCGACCTCCGGCGAACCGGCCACTTTCAAAACAGAGTTTCTTCCGCCGAATGGATTTGCAACGGTTTCCCTGGCGAGCGGGTCGGGCATCCATTGGCCGTCCACGACAAGGCAGTATTCGTAGGTGCCGGGGGCGAGGATCGTTTCCTTCCACCAGTTGCCGGCGCCTGAAGAATGCAGGCTCTTGGCCTCGGGCTGCCAATGATTGAATGTTCCCGCGATGCAAACTGTTTTGGCCGTCGGATGAGTGAACTCAAAGCGAACCGGCACCAGTTGCGCGATTAGAGCGTTATCGTGATTGTGATTATGTTTCATATTTTGTGATTCATCGGAATGGTTGATTTTTAATATTTGTAAAATGGTTTTGTTTCACATCACAATAATACGCGTGGAAAGCGTTCGGACGCCATGGGGTGTTACCCTACCAACGACCGGCGAGACGCCCGGCAGCACGTTATTCGCAACCATTGGAAATTGACGCTCGCTATCCGCCGCGGGGCGGGAAATAGTAAGCGTCGTGATGGATGAACGATTGCCGCCGCTTTTCGGAACGCCGACCCAGCCCATTGAGCCGGCGGCGGAAGGCGTGCCACTGCGAGTTGTCCCGCCCTCGGTTCCCGATCACGAATTCTTTCAGCGCATCGGTGCCGGCGCTTACGGCGAAGTCTGGCTCGCGCGCAATCTCGCCACCGGCGCGCCCCGCGCGGTGAAAATTGTCCACCGCTCCACGTTTGCGGACGAACGGCCCTTCAACCGCGAATTTGAGGGGATCAAAAAGTTCGATGTCGTTTCGCGCTCGCATCCGGGACAGTTGGCGCTCTTCCATGTCGGGCGCAACGACGCGGCGGGATATTTTTATTATGTGATGGAACTGGCGGATTCAATTCCACTCGTAGGAGACGACGTAAGGAGTCTCACTTCAAATTCAGAAATCAGAAATCAGAAATCAGAAATGGGCGAGCCTCCTCACGTCGGCTGCTACGTTGCACATACGCTCCGCGCCGATCTGGAACATGGCCGGCTGCCTGCGGCGCGTGTTTTGGAAATCGCCCTGGCGCTCACGGAGGCGCTGGCGCATTTGCACGCCAATGCGCTCATCCATCGCGACGTCAAGCCCTCGAACATCATCTTTGTGGGCGGACGCCCGAAGCTCGCGGACATCGGCCTCGTCACCGACGCGAGCGACAGCCGTTCCATTGTGGGCACGGAAGGTTACCTGCCGCCCGAAGGGCCGGGCACGCCCGCCGCCGACATTTTTGCGCTGGGCAAAGTTCTTTACGAGGCGCTCACCGGCCTGGATCGCCGCCAATATCCCGAACTCCCCGCCGACCTGCGGCAGTGGCCGGACGCGGCGCCGGCCTTCGAGCTGAACTTGATCCTCGTCAAAGCCTGTGCCGCCGATGCGCGCGAGCGTTACGCGAGCGCGGAGGCGATGCTGGCCGACCTCAAATTGCTGGACGCCGGCAAGTCCGTGAAGCGGCGGCGCTCCGTGCAGCGCGGCTGGGCGTGGAGCTGGAAAGCGGCGGTGGCCGTCGCGCTGGTGACCCTCGGCATTTTGCTCGTCAAAAATAATCGCGACAATCGCGCGGAGTTCACCAAACTCGAACGCGCGCAACGCGCGTGGCAGAATGCCACCCCGTTCCAGCAGTCTGGAACCACAAACCGGGCGGCGTGGGAGGCGAGCGAACGCGCCGGGACACTCAGCACGGCTTTTACGCCCGTCGGGTTTTCAAATGCCGTTCAGGAATACGAACGCGCCGTCGAACTGGATCCGAATTATGCAGCCGCCTGGATAGATCAAGCCATGGCGTTGTTTCTCTCGGTTGAAAAGGGATATGTTTCTGGCAGCGACGCTCTTCCACGCGCTTTGTTCTGCGCGGAGAAAGGAACCAAGCTAGACCCGTCCGATGCCTGGGGTTGGGAGTGGGTCGGAGAATGCACGCTCGCCCTGACCTACGATTTCACCCGCGCGGAACCGATCCTCCGGAAGGGGGTGCAACTGGCGCAACACGAGCCTCAAGGCTGGAATCTCCGCAACAACCTGGCCTGCCTGCTTTGGTTTTATGGCCGCTTCGATGAAGCCGAGGCGATCCTGGTGCAGATCATCCGTGAGCAACCGTCCGAGGGATACTCGAATTCCCGGTTGGGTTTGATCTACGCTTCCCAAGGCCGTTTTGCTGACGCCGTAACCTCATTGGGAGAATGCATCTTGCTCCAACCGAACTGGCCGGAGGCCTACATTGAACGCGGCGAGATTTTGTGGGCTTTGAATCGGCGGCCGGAAGCCGCCCGTGACTGGCTGCGCTATGTGGAGCTTGGTGGTTTCGCCAGCCTGACTCATGAGGATGCGGCGATGCTGAACACCACCCTCGATCAGGATGGGCCAGACGGGTTCCTGCGAAGTCTGCTTGAGGTGCTGGAGCGGCGGCGGGCGGAAGGCAAGTTTGTTTCCGCTTACGATCTGGCAAGATTATACGCGGAAGCCGAGAATAAAGCGCGGGCGCTCGATTATCTTGAAACAGCGGTGGATGAGCACCGCACTTATGTCCTGAGCGCCAAAGTGGACATCGTCTTCAAGGATTTCCATGATGAACCGCGCTATCACGCCGTGCTCCGGCGATTGAAACTGGAGAAGTGATTCCTTACGGCACTGAACTCCACCAGGAAGGAATATAGTCCCCGGTCCGCGGCCGGCCAGAGTTCATGAACTTGAAATCCTCCAAATCCGCCTTGTTCTTCACTGTGTCAAAGGCGGGGCGATTCCGCTTGGGCCAGCGCCAGTGCCGCAGTTCCGCGTGGCCGTCGGCCAGGCTCACCACGCCGCTTTGATTATGCCGGTCGGCGGGAATCCCGCCCCAGGTGCCGCTGTCCGCGCTGACCCAGGCGAAGTCCCCGGCTTCGATTGAGTTTTCTTGTTCATCAATGAACACTTGGAGACCGGATGGGCCGGGCAAAGGAATGCCGTTCAATTTGCGGCAGATGAGATAAGGAGGCGAGTCAGACCAGCCGCTCAACGGGTTCAATTGGCCGCTGATCGAGTAGCTGCGCAGCCGGAGCAACTTGGCCGTTCCTGTGGTGAACGACTGATCCGCCGGGCAGTGATAAACGCCGGGGCTTTTCACGAAGGGAAAGAGCAATCCCGAATCAATGTTCGTGATGACCGTGTCCTGCTGGGCATTCCCAAGGACCCACGAGCCGGGCAGACTGCGCACCCCGCCCGGCAGGTTCCAGGAGGAATCATCGTTCGGTATCATCACGTCGTTGTTGTCGTCGGCATACATCTGCCAGGCGAGCTGGAGTTGCTTGAGGTTGTTCACGCAGGCGATGCCTTGCGCCTTCGCCTTGGCCTTGGCCAGCGCGGGCAGGAGCATCGCGGCGAGAATCGCGATGATGGCGATGACGACGAGCAACTCGATGAGGGTGAAGCCGTCTCCGCCTCCAACTGGTTCGTGAGCCGTTGTGAATGCCCGTTTCGTATTCATAGTTTTATGTTAAACAACGCACGATATCGAGCGTAGCGGCTTTCGGCAGAAAGCCGCATTCTGCATTTTCCCAAGGTTTGCGGCGCTCTGCCGAGACGCCGCTACGACGGATAGATGCTTTTGCTGAAGTCTAGTTTTCATAATAGTTTCATTTCTTCAAGCGGTAGAATTTTGCCGGGCCGGAAATGGCGTCGGTGACCTGGCTTTGCGAACCCACGATGACCGGCAAATTTGTCAACGCCGTCCACGAATTGGTGTCTGCAAGGTTCGTGGTGGATTGCACGGTGAACCCAGAGTAATCGAATCCGGCCACGTTGGTCGGCCACGTCAAAATAACATTGGCTCCAGAAGGAATGATGGACAGTGTCGGCGGGGGCGGGAGCAGCATCACGGTTGGAGCTCCGGCAAAGGTAGAACTCCACCCACTGGTTCCCGGCATATAATATACCGTCGCGATCTCGGTGTAGATGGCGCCGAAGTCGCCGAAGGGATACACAATTACAAATAAAGAGTCACCAAAGCCGGGAGCATTGCCATTGAAATAGACGCTGGTCAGGCTGTGGCAGTTAAAGAACGCATCATCCCCGATATTGGTGACGCTGCCGGGAATCGTGACGCTGGTCAGGCTATCGCAGCCAGCGAACGCATAATCCCCGATGGCGGTGACGCTACCGGGAATCGTGACGCTGGTCAGGTTGTCATCGTAAGAGAACGCATAATCCCCGATGCTGGTGACGCCGTTGGGTATCGTGTAACTTCCGGTCAAACCGCCCGGATATTGAACGAGCGTGGTTTGGGTCTGGTTGAACAACACTCCGTTCACGGTGCTATAATGCGAATTTTGTGGAGCTACAATGAACGCAGTCATACTACCGCAGCCTGAGAACGCATTATTTCCGATGGTGGTGACGCTGCCGGGAATCGTAACGCTAGTAAGGCCGCAGCCAGAGAACGCATAATTCCCGATATTGGTGACGCTGTTGGGGATCGAGTAACTTCCACTCAAGCCGTCCGGATATTGAACGAGCATGGTTTGCGTCTGATTGAACAATACTCCATTCACGGTGCTATAATGTGAATTTTGTGCAGCTACAATAAACGCAGTCAAACTTCTGCAATTCAGGAACACAGAATTGCCGATATTGGTGACGCCGTTGCCGATGGTAACGCTGGCCACGCTCTCGCACTGATAGAACGCACCATCACCGATGGTGGTGACGCCGTTACCAATGGTGACGCTGGTCAGGTTGCCGCAGTAAGCGAACGCATAATCTCCGATGGTGGTGACGCCGTTGCCAATGGTGACGCTGGTCAGGTTGTAGCAGGCATAGAACTCATAATCCCCGATATTGGTGACGCTATTGGGAATCGTGACATTGGTCAGGCTCCCGCAGTTATAGAACGTATAATCTCCGATGGTGGTGACGGGCAGGCCAGAGATCGTGCTTGGAATCGTCACGTCACCGCCGGAACCCGTGTAGCCGGTGATGGTAATCGTGCCGTTGTCGGTCGTATAAGTGAATTGTGCTTGCGCCACGGCGGGCAGCGCCATCGCGATTGCGGCCACTGCAAAAAATGCTTTCAGTTTGGTTTTCATATTTTGCGGCTTTCGGCAGAAAGCCGCATTCTTCAATTTCCCAAGGTTTGCGGCGCTCTGCCGAGACGCCGCCACGATGGATAGCTGGTTTGGCATAGGTTTCATATTCAGCTTGGTTTTCATGGTTTGTTATGTTGGTTTGAGCGTCACCGAATTTTCATCAAAGGTTCAACCACGCGATTTGCCGGTTCTTTCAGGAAATCTTGTTTTATTTTTCTGACCGCGATTCAACCGGAATTCAACGCCAAGGCGCAAAGCGGCCAATAGTCGCACGGGCGTCTCGTCCGTGTGTTTCGGCACAAGCGCCAGCCGCTGCAAAAACACACGGGCGAGACGCCCGTGCCACTACGTTGCCGGAAAAACCTTTGCGCCTTCGCACCTTCGCACCTTGGCGTCTTTGCGTTAAAAGACTGCTGCATGAATACGGCCGGGGCGCATTTTTACTTTCCTTTTTCCTGAAAGATTGTTCGCCCGGCGTGGTTTAAGGATTAAGATGACGAAAACGATGTCCGCCCCCGAACCCAACCCAACGCAGACGCGCGCGAGCCTGGTGCAGGGGTTGCAGGCGGGCGATGAAAGCCGCTGGCATCAGTTTTACCGCCTCTACGGGCCGATGATCCGGGGCTTTGCGCTCAAGGCCGGCCTGACCGAGACGGAAGCGGACGAAGTCATGCAGGAAACGTGCATCGGTCTGGCGAAGAATGTCGGCGAGTTCCATTACGACCCGGCCAAGTGCCGTTTCAAGACGTGGCTGCTGAACCTCGCCGCGTGGCGCGTGAAAAATCAGTTCACCAAACGCCAGCGCTGGGATGAACGCGTCCACGGCCAGCCCAAGCCCGCGCACGATCCTGATCGCACCGCCACCATCGAACGCGCCGCCGATCCGGGCGCGCAAAACCTGGACGCGCTCTGGGATGAAGAATGGCGGGGCAGTCTGCTCAAAACCGCGCTCGAAAAAGTCCGCGCCCAGTTCAGCGCCATGCAGTTCCAGGTCTTCGACCTCAACGTCCTGAAAGAATGGCCCGCCCGCGACGTGGCCAAGGCCCTCGGCTTGAACATCGCCAGCGTTTATCTGGCCAAGCACCGCGTGTCCGCCGCGCTGAAGAAGGAGATTGCCCGGTTGGAAGCGGAGATGGCGAAGGTCATGCAGTAGTGGCGCAAAACTGAACAGGCTGGAAGCCTGCCCTACCATCCGAGGCCGTTGCCACTCCGGTTTTAGAATCTCCAGCTTACGCCAGCGGTCGCACAGAACGTGGCACCCGGATCAAATCGGGCGGTGCGGGTGCCGACGCCATGGGGTGTTACCCTACCAGACATTTTTGAATCCAGCCCGTGCAAGCACACCGGGACAATCATAGAAATCGTAGCGGAAGGAGTTTCAGGCCGGACGCCACCTGCGGCGTTGTGGCGAAGATTTTGCGCAAGGCCAGGTGGGTGGGCAAAAAAGCGGCGAGCCACAGGACGCCCAGCCACAGGACGACATAAAGGTTTTGGTTGACCCAATGTTGCGGCTGCTGATTGTTGAAGCCGTCAACATAATTGATGTTGATGGGGATGTTTGGATTGGCCGGATGGACACCGGCAGGCGGCATAAAAAAGTAGCAGACGAACACCAGTCCCGCCGCCAGGACAGTCCAGGCAGCCAAGGCCCGTTTATCGTAGCCGAGGCGGAACAACAGCCAGACGAGCAGCAAAGGCAGCCAGCCGTGAAACAGCGAAAGCCCGCGCGTGAACAGCGGAAGGTGCGGATCAAACATATAACTGGTCAGGTTCAGAAAGTGAAAGCCCAGAAGATTGACGCCAAAGTCCACAAGCCAGAGGCATTGCGGCAGCAGGATGCCCACGGCGCACATGCTGATGAGCAGCGGGCTTTCCAGCCACATGCCCGCCACCGTCAGCAGGAGGGCGGCATCGCAGAACCATAAAAAATTCGTCGGCCCGTAAGTGTGCAAATAAACCGGAACAAGGACGGCGAGAAACGCGGTGCAGATGATTTTTACGGCCAGCGGAATTGTGCGAATCCGAACTACGGACTGCATCCTGGCTGACAACGGCATGGCCTGGCTGACAAGCGCGGGTGATTTCATGCGCGGGTTTTTTTCATAAACCAGATCATTATGAACGAAGAAGGCCGTCCGACGCCATGGGGTGTTCACCCCATACGCTGAATTGACGCCGCCAATTTTCCCGCGCACACTTCGCGCATGGCAAAGAAATCAGAAACGAAATCAGCCACCGAGACACAGAGACGCCGAGTTAGGAAACAAACTGCGGATGCCGGAATCCAGAAATCAGATTCCCTCGGTGACTCTGTGACTCTGTGGCAAAGACCCTCCGCCCTCCTCGACACCCGCGTCGTGTATTGCGGCGACAATCTGGAACAGCTCGCCAAGCTGCCCGACGCCTGCGTGGATTTGATTTACATTGACCCGCCCTTCAACTCCAATCGGAATTACGAGGTCTTCTGGGGCGAGTCCAAGGAGAAGCGCGCCTTTGAAGACCGCCACGAATCCACCCGCGCCTACATTGACTACATGCGGCCGCGTTGCGTGCAACTCGCCCGCGTCCTCAAAAAGACCGGCAGCTTTTACTATCACTGCGACGACCACGCCAGCCACTACGTTAAGACGATGCTCGACCAGATTTTCGGGGAGAATAATCTAACCAACTAAAATTCCAAAAGTCTTATGCCTTCGGAAACACCAGAAATCGCGCAATCAATCGAAGGAGATAAACTTTATCAAGAACGTGCGAAGCGCGCTTTCCCATTGCTCGTTCGTCAGGCTTTGGCTCATCAGCCTATTTTTTATGAGAGCCTTGCCGAAGAACTCGAAATGTCCAATCCACGTAATCTCAATTTTGTTTTAGGAAGCGTTGGCACAACGATTGAAAAACTCTCCCGTAAATGGAATCAGGAAATTCCACCAATTCAGTGTCTTGTTATCAACAAACAAACTGAACTGCCAGGCGATGGCGTTTTTGGTTTCCTCGCTCCTAACCAAGATGTAAAAAGTCTTAATCGAAGGCAGAAACGTGATTTGGTGAATGCTGTTCTACAGAAGGTTTATTTGTATCCACGCTGGTTCGACGTTTTAGATCATTTTTCACTTCCCCATTCAACGTCTGATTTTACGCGCCTTGTCAGGGCGGCGAGTGCTGGTCGCGGAGGCGGCGAAAGCGAAGCCCACCGTAATTTCAAGGAATGGGTTGCAACTCAACCGCGAATACTCGGCTTGTCGGAGCGAATAGCAAATGGTGTTTGTGAATATCCTTTGCCATCTGGCGATGTGATTGATGTTTATTTCACGCAAACTTCAGAGTGCATTGCAGTCGAAACAAAATCCAAAATTTCAGATGTGAATGATATAACACGAGGAATTTTTCAATGCGTAAAATATCAAGCGGTCTTGGAGGCTTCGTTACTCGCCAGAGGCCAGAAAGCTGATGCCCGCGCCATTCTTGCTCTTGAAGCAAGACTTCCAAGCGAGCTTGTTTCACTCAAAAATCTCTTGGGCGTGACGATTTACGACAACCTGCGTCCCCCAAGTTGATTTACGAAGCACCGAGGAGAAGAAGAATCATCCGCCGTCTCCTTGAAAATTGCCCAGTCATTTATGGCTGGGTTCACGGTTCGGAAACATCGCAAGTCCCGTCAGGGACGAAAGAATTGTTCTGCCGTCCCTAACGGGACTCGATTTTATGTTGATGACATTTAACCCAGCCATAAATGGCTGGGCTATTTTCGGGGACGCCTGTGCGTCATGGCCAAACGCCTGGGCGACGTTTGCGCGTTGCCGGAAAGCGAATCTTCTGGCGCGCCGGACGTGGCTTCGTCGTCCTCCCTTGATTTGTAGGAGACGAGGTGACGAGGCTCATTATTTCAACTCCGAATCAAAATTCCGAATTCCGAATTTGAAATGAGCCTCCTCACGTCGGCTTCTACATCATTGAGAATTTGAAAACTGGGCGGTCATCGCCCCCCCCCGGCGGCATTGGTGTGGACGCCGCGCTGCTGAGCCGTCAGGTCATCGCAGTGCTATGACCCTGCCTTGGTTTGCAGTCAATCAGAAGGAAAACACACCGCCGGAATGGGCAGCGGCTCCGGCGGTTTTTTTACTTTTGGCGGTGACGGCTCATTGAGGTTTGTGCTGGGACGGATTCAAATTTGCCAGCGCCGCCAAAATGGTTTTTTGCACTGTCGGATTGGTCAGATTTCCCAGATGACCGCCGCGATTGAAGACCGTCAACTGTTCCGGGCCAAACGTGGCGCGGAGCCACGCCAAATCCTCGTCGGACAGAAAAAAATCATTTTCATTGACGATGACGCGGATGTCGGGGTTGGCGCGCAGGCCGGCGCCATACGTCCGCAAGTCGCCGGCTTTTTGCAGCATTTCCGACGCTTCCGGACCAAGTCCGTGTGCCTGATAATAGGGAGCCGCAAACTTCTCAAAATAATCCTCGTAGGAATACTGGAGGATTTCCTGATAGGCCGGCTCGCGCCGGAAATTGTGGAGCGGGTGTTGCAAGACGCCCTGGTTATCCCGCCGCTGGCTGCTGTAAATGATGTCGCGCAGCATGAACCGGAACGTCATGCCGATGAGAAACTTGGATTCGATGGAGTTAAACGGCAGCGAAACTCGCGGCGTGAGGGTGAGCTTGCTCAAGACGGCCACCTTGAGAAAAGTATTTTCAATATAGCCGGCCCGGTTGGTCTCCGGCCATTCCAGCGGCGCGCGGTAAAATTCGTCCAGCTTGGAAATGCCGAAGGCCAGCCGCACGGGCGTGTTGATGGCGACGACGCGGTCAAATTTTAGCAATGGCTGCTGGTTTGTCGGTTCGGTGGACGCGATGAACAAGGATTGAAATGCGCCCAGCGAATAGCCCATCAAAGCCCTGTCGCCCAAGCGGGCCGGATGCAATTTGTTCAGGCGGCGGTCAATTTCAGTCAATGCGACGTGCAGGTCGTGGCCGTCCACCGGCAGATATGCCGGCAGCGCGGCGGTCGAGGCGTTTTCCATGAACTCTGAATTGAACGGGCTGCTGACGTTCACGACGGAGAAGCCGTTTTTGTAGACCAGCTCGGCCAGCGCCAGGGAGTTTTCAGCCAGACGATGTGAACCCAGTCCGGGAACGATGTAAACCAAGGGCGCTTTTCCAGGTTGCAGCCAGAACGTGAATTTCAGTTTCCGGCCAGTCGCCGGAATCAAGGCCGAACTAGTTTTGCCCCGACCCGGAAAGTCGGGATCCTGATAGGTGAAGAAAACGGATTCGAGCGTTTCGAGCGACGCTTCGTCCGGTTTTCCCTTTGCCTGGAAATCCGCCACGCGGTTCGCCCGCGCGAACGTCCACGCATATTGAATCTCGGAATACGGATCCATTTCGGCCCGGCTGAAACGCACATATTCGCCCACACTGTCGGACAAATTGTTATACATGACCGCGTAGGTGAAATAAGTGTAAGGGCCGAGATAAGTCAGCGGATTGCTCGCGACGAATTTATAGGGCGCGATATAAATCAACGGATTTGCCGCCGTGTCGGCGGCCAGGCCGAGCGTGTCGCGCTCGTTGCTCGGCCCGAAAACTGGCAGCATGATAAAACAGTGCGGATTCCAGCCCCACTTGCCGAACGTCTGGCCGAAGTCCGCGTCCGATTTCGGAATCTTCCATTTGGTCGCCGGGTCAAAGATGCCGGCGATTCCGACGGTTGTATTGCAGACAAACCGGTAGGTTTCATCGCGCGCGCCATTCCACTTGCCTTGGAGCAGGTTGTTGATCAACCGGCCCGGATAGGTAAGGTTCTTTCCAAAATTTCCGATTCCCGTCCGGACCGGTTTCGCGACGACGAACCGATAGACTTTGCTCGTCGGCTTGATGACGTCGGTCATCAGCCCCACATTGAAGTCCCACATCACGCGATTGAACGGTTCGATGGGGTCGGGAACGGATTTTGGGAGAACAACCGTTTCCGCCTCCGTCTGACCTCGGCGCGACAAGTCCGCTGTCGGCAAATTTGTGATGCTAGCGGGCAATCCCTGCGCGCGGACGAACGGAGCGAGGCACACCAAGAAAATCACCAGTGCCGAACTTCGAATGCTTCGGTTCAATGGAATTTTCAAATTGTCAGCCTTCCTGATCTTGAAACAAAAATCTTTTGGGCTGGTTGAAGTTGGTTTGCCATTGGGGAAGATGTTTTGCGTGCGGGTCTTTTTGAAGATGACGGCTTGCCATCGGGCTCTCTGGTCCAGATTCCTGGCTCGGTTTGCTTCCATTCCACGACATTATTCGGTTCCATGATATGAGAGCATGAGCGAGAATCTGTGAGGACACTATGGGGTGTTACCCTACCGGAAATTTCATGAAGCGAACTTCCGGTGCAACACATCAATCCTCAAACATTAACCGCCAGACCTTCCTCCAATGCGTTTGCACGAGTTCGTGACGCCGGAAGCCAATCGTCCGGGTTCTCGCCTTCAGCCAGAGCGGCATGGGACTGCATTGGTTCAGAGAGATTCGATTTGTTTTTAGGACAACCGGAACTTCAAGAAGAGTGTTCATATTTTTGCTCTTGGATTGAAGCCTTCAAGAAATCACAAAATGTTGTTGTCCGCGAAACTCAATCAGGCGCGACTTGATGGCGAGCCGCACAAACCCTCTGGCTGTGCGTTTACCGCAGCCGGCGTTAACATGCGCGACGAATTCGCCGAACGTCAGGTATCTCTTCCTGCAATTACTTTTCATGGTCTGAAGTATAAGGCGGAAAATCGCGCGACCGATATGGGGTATTTTACCCATTCCGGATTTTGATGAATCCGGCACTTATGGTGTGTTTTCAAAATCCTTTTTGAAGCTGCGGAGCAGCGACCAATAGTAACCCATTGTGAAACCTTGGGCTAAAGACATTTCAATGCGGATGCACTTTCCCTGTGGATAACTTTTCCCAAATTTTCATTTTCAAACCAGAGAACTTCTTGAACAGCCTTGTGGACGCCATGGGGTGTTCACCTCATTCCTAGACGGAAGGTGTTCCACGTTTTTGGCGGAGCATCCGCAAAGCGGTCGTTCCAAACGGCAACAGCAGCAGCATCCCGGCGATGACCGTGGTGGGTTCGGGCACGGAGGCGGCGGATGTGTTGCAAACCGCCTTGGTGATCGTATTGTCGTCCAAAGTCACCGCGCCGTTCTCGGCCAGCAGCCGGCCATCCACGGTGGCCCCGGTATTCGCGGTGATGGAAGTCAAAGCCAGTATGGTTCCCATGAAGTCGGAGCCGGTTCCCAAGGTCGCGGAACTGCCAACCACCCAGAAAATATGACAGGCCTGGGCGCCGTTCATCAGGATGATGGAACTGTCGGAAGCTGTGATGAGGCTGGATCCGGCCTGGATGATGAATACGGCATTCGGGTCGTCTTGGGCGTCAAGTGTCAGAACTCCAGTGAGGCCAAACGAACTAGAATCGTTATAAACACCCGACGTCAGCGTCAGCCCTCCGAGATCGGTGGCCGGGGCGTAAGTCGTGGTCGCCGGACGCCCGGCGGCGTCGGTGAAGGCGGCGGACAGGTCGTTTTTGGCAATGGACATGAGGCTTGAATTCAAGGTCTGATCAACCCCGTTCAAGACCATATTGCCAGATCCCGTGACGGCCGGCGTCGGATACGTTCCAATATCCCCGTTAATCGTGCTCGTATTGACCGCACCGGCGACGGTAATTCCAGAGCCGGCCAGAACGGCAAAATTGTCGGCGGTTCCCAGATCCACGGTTGCCAGATCTGCCATGGCGTCGTGCTGGAAGCACATCATTGCCAACGCCGGGATAAGTCCCAACAGCATTTGTTTGGTGCTGGTTTTAACGGCCGTTAGTTTGGTTGTTCGGTTGTTTGGTTGTTCGGTTGTTTGGTTGTTTGGTTGTTTGGTTGTTGTTTTCATTTTATTTGTTGATTTTGTTGTTTCGTTATTAATCGCATGATTACAATGGTTTATCTTATTTGTTCAGCCATGTCTTTGCTATGGGGTATTTTACCCATGCCGGATTTTGATGAATCCGGCACTTAACGACTACCGCACGATGACTTCCGGCGGGCGCACGACCAGAACCGGAGGTCCTACGACCACGTCGTCGTGATGTTCATATCTCGCGTGTCCGTGTCCGCGCCCTCCGCCATCGGCAACAAGGCATCCGGTGGTGGAGAGGAGGGTGGCAAGGCAGATTAAATGCAGGATTTTCTTCATATCCTGTGACACTACGCGGTGGGCGGGATTTTCTCTATAAGGTGTAACCCGATGAAGGGCGAAGGGACGCAAACCCATTAGCCTCGCATCAAACTCCCTTTAGAACCGAAGCAAAATACTTTAACTCGCTCGAATTTTTTGATGTTTGCGAAGGGCAAAAAACCAGAGGCGCAGTTTAACCGTATCGGTTTTACGTTCACGTGTTTGGCGTGGTTCGCGGTCCACCTCCTCCGGCCACCTTCTCCCCATCCGATGCGGAGAAGGAATTGTTTTGTGGGACAATTTCCCGGCGTAGTCGCTGCGCGTCAACACCGGGCTGATTTCCGTAGCGCCTTCAGCGCATTTAAATTCGCGTCAATTCGTGTCACGACTTTATCTTTCCATTGCGGCGGAGTATTCACCCCGGCGCGCGGCGCGGTTGCACTGGGCGCGATGAAGCAAAGCTTGCTGCGCGGCTTTCACGTTGGTTTCTTTGCCTTGCCAGATTTCCAAAGCCGGCTGCTGGATGGCGCGGGCAAACGAAAACGCCAGCGCCCACGGCAATCGCGACTTGAACCGGACATTCATCGCGTTCAGACGCGCCGAGGCGAGTTCGCCGGGCTGGCCGCCGGATAAAAATGCAATTCCCGGAACAGCGGCGGGAACGGTTCGCGCGAGACAACTCACCGTGGCGTCGGCGACTTCATCCACGGATTCCTGCGTGGGGCAATCCAATCCCGGCAGCACCATGTTGGGTTTGAGAATCATGCCTTCGAGCAATACGCGCTGGCAATTGAGTTGGATGAAAACATTTCGCAGGACTTCCTCCGTCGCCGCGCGGCACTGCTCCAAAGTATGATCGCCGTCCATCAGCACTTCCGGCTCGACGATGGGGACGAGTCCGGCTTCCTGACACAATGCGGCGTAGCGCGCCAGCGCGTGCGCGTTGGCTTCGAGACAACTGCGGCTGGGAATATCATCGCCGATGGCAATCACCGCGCGCCATTTGGCGAAACGCGCGCCCATTTGGGAATACTCCTGAAGACGTTCGCGTAATCCGTCCAGACCTTCGATGATTTTTTCGCCGGGATGAGCCGACAAGTCCTTGGCTCCGGTATCTACTTTGATGCCGGGAATGATTCCGGCATCGGTCATGACTTTAAGAAAGGGCGTGCCGTCCTTCTTCTGCTGGCGGATTGTCTCGTCGTAAAGAATCGCGCCGCTGATGCACTCGCCGAGACCGGGTGTGGTCACAATCAATTCCCGATATGCGCGGCGGGACTCCACCGTTTGCGGAATGTTGAGCTTTGCGAATCGTTTGTGACAGGTCGGATTGCTTTCATCCATCGCCAGCAGCCCTTTGTCATCGGCAACCAGTTTGCTGGCGGTGTCTGTTAAACTTTGTGTGTTCATGGTGATAATCTCACGGTGCGTAAATCAGCGGTCAAATTATTAGTTGCCTGCCGGGGCGGAAATAGGCTGCGGCGATTGTTGTGGTTGGCCGCCAATCCGCCATCGCAAGCCACCGGTCACGATATAGACCAGCATGGCAAACAGCATCACAATCACGCAGAACCAAATCCGCCAGTCACGATGCGCGCGCCGCCAATAAGGCGGATGGCCTTGGTTAATCGGGCCGCCATTCGGATCTCCGTGCGACTTGTGACCGTTTTGCAATTCATTCATAAGATGCTATGAGCCGCCGTTGATTGTCAGGATGGATGGTTTTTCGTTCATGCTGCGATGTCCAATCCGAACGAAGCCAGTTTCGCGCAGGTGGATTTGTAATCCGTGTGAAGAATGCTTCTGATTCCCATGCCTTCTGCGACCTGGACGAATAGCGGCGTGTTTTCGATATAAACAATCTGCCGGGCTGGCGTCTGGGCGATGTCCAGCGCCAGCTTGAAAATATCCGCGTCCGGTTTTCGGAGATGAACGAAGCAGGAAGAAATAAAAGCATCCACAAACCCAGCAAGTTTGAACGTGCTGATGCGGTGGGCGTTCAATTCGCGTGACTCGTTACTGACGACGATAATTTTCAATCCATATTTGGCTTTCAGGCTGCGAACCAGTTCAATCATCCTGGTGCAAGGTTTCGACTGTGCGAACATGAAACGTCGAAACTCGGCTCGCGTGAACGGACGCTTTTCATAAAAAACCACGCGGTCCAAATATTCGTTAAAAGCAATTTTATCCTCTTCGTGGGTTTCAAGGTTCAAGCCATGCCGCTCTTCCATTTCTGCCCAGTCCAACTTAAAATGTTTCGTCGCCCGCAGGCGGGCATGATGATCCCAGCCGTTGGTCAGCAGGACACCGCCGATGTCCACAAACAAGGCCGAGATTGGTGCTCCTTTTTTCATGAGGCCGGTAGTGGTGAAGTCTGGATAATCGTCCTCGTCATGGCCTGATACATCATTTCTTCACTAAAGAATGGTGCGCCAAGCGGTTCGTAACCGGCGGTTAGCTTTTCATTTACTTTTCGCGCAAGCTCGTCATGTGTTGCGGCATCGGCATGAAATGGCACAGCGACGATTGTATACTCGATGGAAGTTTTCATGTTATTGGTTTCAATAAAATTATCGCTGCCACAGGATTAGGGCATCTTCCAAAGGAATTACAACGCCGTCGCAATGCGGCATCACTCGATCCGTATAATCCGTTGGCGGACGAGTTGCAGATACGGTTGCGCTATAAACGTAACCGTCTGATTCGTCGGCCAGCGGGTGAAGGCAAGTCATTTCCTGCCGCACCGGAGGGTTTTCTTTAATCCCGTCGGCGTAAAGCTCTACCCGCACTGCCTTGGGGTCAAGGCCATAAAGGCTAACTTGGACTTCAATGATGTGTTTCCCGTCGCGTGTCTCCACCTTCACAGCACCAAAGTGCAGCGCGGCCCATTTTTGATCCAAGCTGTGACGCCAATCTACCATTTGTTTTCCAATGATGCCTTTGTTGGCCATGCGCGATTGGCAGGCGACCGCCGCCGGGAGATAATGTTGCTCGGTGTATTCGCACACGGCGCGGTTGGCGGAAAAGCGCGGGGCCAGTCGCGCCATGCTTTCGCGCATCCGCGTGATCCAGGCCGTGGGAATGCCTTTCTCGTTGCGGGTATAAAATTCCGGGATTACCTCGCGTTCGAGCCGTTCGTAGAGCGCCTCGGCTTCCGCCACGTCCCAAGATGGATCGTTGCCATGCTCCTGACCGTCGCCCAACGCCCAGCCCAACTCCGGCACATACGCTTCCGCCCACCAGCCGTCCAATTCCGAAAGGTTTATGCCGCCGCGCGCCACAAGTTTCTCGATCACTAAACGATCAACCAAGCCGACCGCACTGTGATGGCGAAGCTGCAATCGTTCCGCCAGTTCGCTTACGGTGACTTGGTCGCGTCCAGGGAAACCTCTGATGGCCAGCAAGACCTGATGTTGTTGCGACGTGATGCCGGCAGCCTGCGCCGCCGTTTCGCTGAAATGGATGAATTTCCGCAACGCATAACGAAACGCGGCGAGCGTTTCATACTGTGCCTTGTTAAGTTTATCCGGTCGCGCCATTTCCATTAAATTTAACACGGATACTGTCTTCGCCGCCATCATTTGGCGTCAAATATCGTATTACGATATAAACTGCGCGTTCGATAAATGCAAACTGAATCCGCAAGTTTCCCTGCCGCGAGCGGACGATTTTGTGTGCGGACCATGTCCCTGTCAAACCGCCACTCCAAAGTTTGATTTGCGGCAGCGGCGCCTCCGGCGACCAAGCCGGTGCCCACATCGTTTGCAACAAAAGAAACCAGTCTGACCGGATGCTGGCGTTTAACGCAAAGCCAACGAAAGAGGCCGCCACTACAAAAATGTTCACTCGCAGTTTAACGAGCACCAGAATATCTGAAAACCAGCTTGGACCGCTTTCTGGTCCTGCAACTGCGATTGTTTTTTCTGACAGGCTGGACGTTTCTATGTTCATTCATTTGCTGAAGACGGGGAATTTGTCCATTTCTTAAAACTGTTTGGATTTTAAGAATCAGGTGAACCTGTCAGGCGATGATTCCGCGCCGACAATGATCTTCAGTCGTTGACCAATTTCGTGGGCCAGACAAATCATTTCCTGCGCGTCGGCTTTTTTAAGATGGCTGGAACAATTGAAATCCCATAATTGCAGCCAGGTGTTAAAATGATGCTCCTCAATGCCCAACCGCAAATGCTTGGCTGGCATCTGGCCGAGATACCCCGAAGGCCCTCCGGTCAGGCGTGCCCAAAATGAGGCGATCTTCGCAAGATGCGCCGACCAGTCGTCAATATGTTTGTTAAAAATTGGGCCAAGCACCGCATGTTGCCGGACATCGGCATAAAAGTGTCGCAACAGAAGCTCCAATCCTTCCCGGCCTCCGATCCGATCATAAAGACATGACTGTGTGTTCATTTGCAGCACCGTGCAAACAGGATAAATCATTAAAGATGTATTGCAAATGCATTTTTACTTGAAGTCCGTCCCGGATGTCGGATTATCAGTGCGGCATGCAATTCAGCGTCTTTTCCGATTATTCGTTGCGCGTGCTGATGCACGCTGCTTTGCGGGCACCTGAACTTGTCACCATTGATGAGGTCGCGACTGCCTTCGGCATCTCCCGCAACCATTTGGTCAAGGTGGTTCACGGCCTCGGCAAAAGCGGCCATCTGGCAACCCGCCGCGGCATCGGTGGCGGGTTCACTTTGGCCGTGCCGGCGAAACAATCATGTTGGGAAAGGTTGTGCGCCTGACCGAGGGCGATGAAACGGTGATTGATTGCAAGGACAGAAATAACCGTCTGTGCAGCATTTTTCCGGTTTGCCGTCTCAAAGGCGTCCTGGACGAGGCGGCAGCGGCGTTTTTTGCGGTATTGGACAACTACTCGTTGACTGATTTGGTGAAACGACCTTCTGAAATAAAAAAGCCGTTAAAAATTTAGCCTTCAACAAACACCCATCATGGCTCATTTCCAAAATTGGATTGTGAATGTTGCAAAACAAAGTGTTGCCGACATTTCGTCGCAGAAAATCAACGAAAGTCTCACGCGTTCTTCTGCGGCTGGAAATTGGCAGCACTTTGGCCAGGTCCTCAAATTATCAATGGTTGGACAAGAAGTGATTTTCTTCGGCGCTCATAATTGCTAAAATAAGCGAACGACATGGAAGACACAATTTTTTGGAGCCGGCTGCAGTTTGGATTCACCATCACCTATCACTATTTGTTTCCGCAACTCACGATGGGGCTGGCGTGGTTTCTCGTTTATTTTAAATGGAAACAGCTGCGCACCGGCGAAGAGCGGTTTGGAAATGCCGCGCGTTTCTGGGCGCGAATTTTCGGCATCAACTTCGCCGTCGGCGTCGTGACCGGCATTCCGATGGAATTTCAATTCGGCACCAACTGGGCGGCGTTCTCAAAATTTTCCGGCAATGTCATCGGCCAGACACTTGCGATGGAAGGCATGTTCGCTTTTTTTCTGGAAAGTGCGTTGATCGGCACCGTTGTGTGGGGCGAGAAGCGACTCGGCCCGCGCAATCATTTTCTCGTTACCGTCGGCGTCGCGTTTGGCAGTTGGTTGTCTGCGTATTTTATTTTGGCGACCAACGCGTTCATGCAATATCCCGTCGGTTATTCCACGGCGGCGGACGGTTCGCTGCGGCTGGCGAGTTTCAGTCATTTTCTGCTGAACCCGTGGGCGATGATCATGTTTCTGCACAACCAATGCGCCGCGCTTGTCACGGGATCGTTTGTCATCACCGCCGTCGGCGCGCTTTATGCCTTGCGCGGCAAATACGCGGAACAGGCATCGCTGTTTTTGAAAACCGGAACGCTCGTCGGTTTGATTTCCGCGGTGCTCGTCGCTTTTCCCACGGGCGATCAACAGGCGAAAATGGTCGCGAAACATCAACCCGTTTCGCTCGCGGCGATGGAAGGACATTTTCACGGCGGCACGAATGTGGAACTCAATTTCATCGGCCAGCCCAACGTTCCTGAAGAACGAATAGACAATCGAATTTACCTGCCGTATGCGTTGAGCTTTCTCGCGTTCGGCCATCTTCACGCGAAAGTTCAGGGACTGGACGATTTTCCGAAAGACGAATGGCCGCCGAACATTGAACTGCTTTATTACTCATTTCATGTCATGGCCGGTTTGGGAACGATTTTTATTTTGCTGATGGCGCTGGCAAATTTTCAGCGCTGGCGCGGACGACTCGAAAAATCGCGCGGTTTGCTGTGGGCGTTGATGCTCGCGTTTCCATTTCCTTATATTGCCACGACGGCGGGTTGGATGACCGCCGAACTGGGCCGGCAACCGTGGATTATTTTTCACATTCTGCGCACCGGCCAGGGCGTCAGCGATGTCGTCAGTGGCGGCAATGTTTTGTTCACGCTCATCGGTTTCACCGGACTTTATTTTGTGCTCGGCGTGCTGTTTCTGTTTTTGGTCGCGCGGGAAATCGCGCACGGTCCGCAAAGTATTTCCGCCGATGGAAAAGTGGAGGTGTCCCATGATTGAAATCTGGTATGCGATTTTGTCCTTCATGCTCGTCATGTTCATCGTGCTGGAAGGATTCGATGTTGGTGCGGGACTGTTGCAGCACATCGTTGGCAAAACGGAAGCGGAACGCCGCCTCGTCATCGCGGCCATCGGACCGTTATGGAGCTGGCACGAAGTCTGGCTCGTCGGTTTCGGCGGAACTTTGATGTTGGCGTTTCCGAACATTCTCGCGTCTTCGTTCGCGGGATTTTACCTCGCATTTTTTCTTCTGCTGTGGTCGCTGATTTTGCGCGGCATTTCCATTGAAGTCGGTGGCCACGTTGCGGAACCATTGTGGCGCACCGCGTGGAATTTTATTTTTGTCGCCGCTAATTTACTGCTCGCCATTCTCATCGGCGCGGCGTTGGGCAATGTCGTTCGCGGCGTGCCATTGAATGCCGAGGGCAAATTCTCGCTTGCATTTTTTACCAATTTCAGGCCGTATGGAAACGTCGGCATTCTCGATTGGTTCACCGTGTCCGTCGCCGTTTTTATTCTCGTGACCTTCGCGGCGCACGGCGCAAATGCGTTGGTTCTAAAAACCGAAGGGCCGGTGCATGACCGCAGCCTGCGCCTCGCGCGGCAATTGTGGAAAATAGTTTTGCTGCTGCTGGCCATCATCACTTTTGAAACGTGGCGCGTGCGACCGGAATTATTTTCGGGAATGACGCCTAAACCAATTGCTTGGCTTGGATTGGCATTTGTCATCGGCGGCGCAGTTGCAATTTTCACCGGCTTGCGCGGCAAAGGCGAATTGCGCGCCGTCATCGGCTCCAGCCTGTTCATCGCGGGACTGATGATCGCCGGAGCCGCCAGCGTGTTTCCCATCATGCTTTATTCCACCCTGGCCCCGGAAAACTCCCTGTCCGCCTACCAAAATGCCGCCGCCGGACATGGGCTGGCCGTGGCACTGGTGTGGTGGCCCGTCTCGCTGATTTTTGCAGTCGGTTATGCTCTGTTCATCTACCGGCATTACATCGGCAAAGTGAAAGCCTCCGAAGACACGCAAAGTCCTTATTGAGGAATAAATTTTATTCGCACGGTAATTGTGAAATAAATTTGCCAACTTAAAAAATTCAATTCTGCTGGTTTGCGGAATGCGCCCAACCGATTAAAGTTTGATCGTGCAGCCACGTTGCCGCGTCCAAGCGGCAAAAGAAAAAATGGTGAAAAAAACATAGTGAAACAAAAAGCAAAAATTCAGAGACGCGTGGAGTCGGACAGTATGGGCACGGTTGAAGTGCCCGCCAATGTCTATTGGGGCGCGCAGACGGCGCGCTCACTCATCCACTTCAACATCGGTCGGGACACGATGCCACCGGAACTCATTCGCGCGTTCGGAATCTTGAAAAAAGCGGCGGCACTGGTGAACGCGGACTTGGGCCAACTGTTGCCGGAGAATGGCCGCCTGATCGCGCAGGCCGCCGACGAAGTCATCGCCGGCAAACTGGATGACCAGTTTCCGTTGCGCGTCTGGCAGACCGGCAGCGGCACGCAGACCAACATGAATGCGAATGAAGTCATTGCCAACCGCGCCATCGAACTGGCGGGCGGTGTGCTCGGTTCCAAAAACCCCATTCATCCGAACGATCATGTCAACCGCTCGCAATCATCGAACGACACATTTCCGACGGCCATGCACATCGCAGCGGCGGGGCGGCTGCATAACGATCTTATTCCGGCTGTGCAGCACATTCACGATGCCATTGACGCCAAGGCAAAAGAATTTGCGAACGTCGTCAAAATTGGACGCACCCATTTGCAGGATGCCACGCCGCTCACGGTCGGGCAGGAAATGTCGGGCTGGGTGAATTTGCTGGCCCGCGACCTTGACCGGCTCAAGCTGGTGCTCACCGGCCTTTATGATCTGGCCATCGGTGGCACTGCCGTTGGCACCGGCCTGAACGCACCGCCGGAGTTTGCCGGACGCGCCGCCGCCAAAATTGCCGAACTGACCGGCCTGCCTTTCCGGTCGCATCCCAACAAGTTCGCCGCGCTCTCGGCGCACGATGAACTGGTGTTCGCGCACGGCGCAATTCATACGCTGGCCGGATCGCTGATGAAAATTGCCAACGACATTCGCTGGCTGGCGTCCGGTCCGCGTTGCGGTCTCGGCGAACTTCTGATTCCGGAAAACGAGCCGGGTTCATCCATCATGCCGGGCAAGGTCAATCCCACGCAGTGCGAAGCGATGACCATGATTGCGGCGCAAGTTCACGGCAATAACGCCGCGATTGCCTTTGCCGGCTCCCAGGGCAATTTCGAGCTGAATGTTTTCAAGCCCGTCATCATTTATAATTTTTTGCATTCGGTGACGCTGCTTCACGACGCCAGCCACGGCTTTGTGGAATATCTCATCAAGGGCATCACGCTGGATCGCGCGCGGATTGACGCGAACGTAAAAAATTCCCTCATGCTGGTGACCGCGCTGACGCCGGCGATTGGCTACGACAAGGCCGCCAAAATTGCGCACACGGCGCACGCCGAGGGCATCAGTTTGCGCGAAGCGTGCGTGAAACTGAATTATTTGCCGGGCGAGGAATTTGACCGGCTGGTTCGCCCGGAAGCCATGACACATTCCTGAAATGGTTTTCAGAGTGACAGGCGGATTGCCTTGGCTATACTGAAATTAATTTGAGCGAAACTATGGCGAATGCACCGGCAATTTTCAGTCATTTGAATTTGGATTATCTGGAAGGTTTGTATGCGGATTATCTGCGTGATCCCGCGTCGGCCTCGCCGGAATGGCAACATTATTTTGCCACGTTAACGAATGGCGAGGCTCAAAATGAAACCGCCGTGCCGCCCGCACCAACTCGTTCTTACAGCGTTTTTAATCCGCCCCCTGCCCGTCGCAATGGCGCGATGCAAAATGCCGAGCCGGCTGCGGCGGATTTGCAGGAACGTGTTGACTCGCTGATTCGCAGCTACCGTTCGCGCGGACACATCATCGCGGAAATTGACCCGCTGCGGCAGCCGAAGGCGGAGCCGCCGGAGCTTGAGCCGGCCTATCACGATCTGAGCGCTGCGGATCTGGAGCGACCATTTGCTTGTGTGCCGATGGAACCGCACGATCTGCTGCCGTTGCGGGAAATTATTGAACGGTTGCGCAGCACTTACTGCCGTTCCATCGGCGTTCAGTTCATGCACATTGACGATTATGCGATCCGGTATTGGCTGCAAGAACAGATGGAGCGGACGCAAAACCGGCTCACCCTCAGCCGCGCAAAACAACTGCGCATTCTCACGCGACTCACCGACGCGGTGACGTTCGAGGAGTTTATCCGGAAAAAATTCATTGGCGCAAAAAGCTTTTCCCTGGAAGGCAGTGAAAGTTTGATCCCCTTGCTTGATCTGGCCATTGAACACGCCGGCGAACAGGGCGTCACCGGCATCGTTTTGGGCATGGCCCATCGTGGCCGGCTGAACGTCCTCGCCAACATCCTCGGTAAAAGCCCGCGTGCAATTTTCCGGGAGTTTGCGGACACCGACCCGAAACTTCAAAAGGGCGGCGGCGATGTGAAATATCACCTGGGGCACGACCATGATTATGTGACCGCTGCCGGGCGAACCGTGCATTTGTCGCTGTGTTCCAACCCCAGCCATCTGGAATTTGTGAACCCCGTGGCCGCCGGCCGCGTGCGCATCCGACAGGATTGCGGCGGAGACACGGAACGCAGCCAGAACCTGCTTGTGCTGATTCACGGCGACGCGGCGTTCATTGGCGAAGGTGTGGTGCAGGAGACACTTAACATGAGCCGACTGCCGGGTTATACCGTGGGCGGCGCGCTGCACATCATCGTCAACAATCAGATTGGTTTCACCACATCGCCCAACGAGGGACGGTCTTCCATGTATGCTACGAGCGTGGCCAAAATGCTCCCGGCGCCGATTTTTCACGTCAACGGCGAAGACCCCGAAGCCGTCGCGCAATGCGTGCAACTGGCGCTGGCCTTCCGCGCCAAATTCAAGCTCGATGTCGTGATTGACATGTATGGCTATCGCCGGCTCGGCCATAATGAAAGCGATGAGCCGACCTTCACGCAGCCGGTGTTGTATCGCCGCATTGGCGAACGCAAACCGGTGCGCGAAGGTTATCTCGAACATTTATTGAAATTGGGTGAAGTGACGGACGCCGAGGCGGACAAAATTGCTGAAACGCGCCAGAGTTTGCTCGAACAAAATCTGGCCGAATCCCGCCGCCAAACGCCGCCGCCGGACAGCGCATTGCCAACTGGACGGCAAAATTACATTGGCGGACCCGAACCGGCGGAAGAAATTACGACCGGCGTGGAGCGAAAAACATTGGCGGCATTGCTCGAAGCACAAACGCAATTGCCCGCCGATTTTCAAACGCATCCGAAAATTCAGAAACTTCTCGAAGCTCGCCGGGAAATGGCGGCGGCCAAACACGCGCTGGACTGGGCCGCAGCCGAATCGCTGGCCTTTGCCACGCTGGCGACGAAAGGAGTGCGCGTGCGGATGAGCGGCCAGGATTGTGGGCGCGGGACATTCAGTCACCGGCACGCGGTGCTGCACGATTTTAATGATGGTCATCTCTACACGCCGTTAGCGCATCTGGCGGCCCAACAGTCACCGATTGAATTCCACAACAGCCCGCTGTGCGAAACGGGCGTGCTGGGGTTTGAATACGGTTACAGTCTTGATTGTCCCGGCGGGCTGGTTTTGTGGGAGGCGCAATTCGGCGACTTTGCGAATGCGGCGCAGGTGATCATTGACCAATTCATCATCAGCGGTGAGAAGAAGTGGGGCCATTTGAGCGGGCTGGTGTTGCTGTTGCCGCATGGATTGGAAGGGATGGGACCGGAACATTCCAGCGCGCGGCTGGAACGGTTTCTCCGGCTGTCCGCCGAGGACAACATTCAAGTGGCCAACCCGACCACGCCTGCGCAATACTTCCATCTGTTGCGCCGGCAGGCGTTGCGGCGCTGGCGCAAACCGCTGGTGGTGATGACCCCGAAAAGCCTGTTGCGTCATCTGAAATCGGTTTCGACTTTGGATGAACTTGCGGTCGGGGAGTTTCAAAGAATTATTCCCGATGAAACGCCAAATCCAGCGGCGTCCAAAATTAAACGTGTGCTCTTGTGCAGCGGCAAAATTTATTTTGAATTGGCGGAGCAGCGCGAAAAAATGAAGCGTGACGATGTTGCAATTGTGCGCGTGGAACAACTTTATCCGCTGCCGTCAGAATTATTACAATCCACGCTCGCGCCGTATCGCGACGGGACGCCGGTCTTGTGGGTGCAGGAAGAGCCGGAAAACATGGGTGCCTGGTATGAATTTCGAGTGCGCTTCGGCGACCGGCTTTTCGGGCGCTGGCCCTTTGCCGGCATCTCGCGGCCCGCGTCCGCCAGCCCGGCTTGTGGTTCGGCAAACGCGCACAAACGGGAGCAAGCCGCCTTGATCGCACAAGCCTTTGGAGAAAAATTATGATGATTGAATTGAAAGTGCCGTCCGTCGGCGAATCCATTACGGAAGTTGAAATCGGCAGTTGGTTGAAAACTGAAGGCGCAACCGTTGCCAAGGACGAGCCGGTCGCGGTGATTGAAACCGAAAAGGCCACCGTGGAACTGCCCGCACCAGAGTCGGGCACGCTTGTTAAGATTCTAAAGCAACAAGGCGAAACGGCCAAAGTGGGTGAAACTATAGCCCATCTGGAAGCCGGGAAAACCGAGCCGGGAGTGGCAACGAACCCAGCGCCTCCGCCAAAACCAGAAAAATCTCCCAACGCACCCGCGCGGGCAACGCCGCTGGCCAAACGGGTTTTGGCTGAACACGATTTGCGCGTGGACGAAGTGCCAGCAACCGGACCGGATGGTCGTGTGTCCAAGGCCGGCGTGTTGCACCACGTCGAACAGCTTCAGAAAGAAAAAACTGAGGTATCTGCCGCGAGCGTAGAAAATATTGCTCTATCCGCCCCGGCTCCAAAAGCCGGAACGGGTGCGCGCGAAGAACAAGTTGTGCGCATGAGCCTGCTGCGACGTACCATCGCCAAGCGATTGGTAGAGGCGCAGCACACGGCAGCGTTGCTCACCACATTTAACGAAGTGGACATGTCCGCCGTCCTCGCGTTCCGTCAGCAATATCAGGAAGCGTTTCAGAAAAAATACGGAATCAAGCTGGGCTTCATGTCGTTCTTCGTCAAAGCGGTGATTGACGGCTTGAAACAGTTTCCGCAATTGAACGCCGAAGTCCGCGACACGGACATCGTCTATCACAACTACCATGACATCGGCCTCGCGGTGAGCACGGAGCGCGGCCTGATGGTGCCGGTGCTGCCGGACACGGATCGTTTGAGCTTTGCGGAAATCGAACTGGCCATTGCCGATTTCGCGCAACGCGCCCGCGAAGGCAAACTCAAGCCGGAGGAACTGGCGGGCGGCACATTCACGATTACCAATGGCGGCGTCTTTGGTTCGCTGCTTTCCACACCGCTCGTCAACCCGCCGCAAAGCGGCATTCTGGGGATGCACACCATCCAGGAACGTCCGATTGCAGTGGCCGGACAAGTCGTCATCCGACCGATGATGTATGTCGCGTTGACCTACGACCACCGGATCGTGGACGGCAAAGAAGCGGTTTTATTTCTCCGTCGCGTCAAGGAAGCCGTGGAAAATCCAGCCCGGATGTTTTTGGAGATTTGACACCGTTTTCAAAAAGCGATAGCCAACCCGGGCGATTCCGTTTTCTGAAATACTTCCGGATTTTTTGTGCCGCTGGCACTACAATTCGCGTTTACCATCACTTATAGCAATTAACAACATTAGGACATATTGGCGTTGTAGCCCATAGTCCATAGACTGCCATCGCCCTTGAGAAATAGACTGAACCCATCACCTGCGGCAATGGCCGTGACGTTGCTTGCCACAATTTGTTCGGGGCGATTAGTTTCGGTGAAAGTGCCGTCACCCAATTCGCCATAGGAATTATCACCCATGACCCATAGGCTGCCATCGTTTTTAAGAAACAAACTGTGATAAAATCCACCAGCAACTTTAGTCACGGTTTGCGCTCCGGCTATTGGAGTGAACCCCAACATTAAAGTCGCCAGAACAAAAGCAACGATTTTCACATTGGTTGTAAACGCTTTCGGTTTCATATGTCCATTTTTAGAACCGTCAAGATCAAATCAGAAACCGGCACATCCAAGCAAGCCGAGGCTTTTCCACAAAAAAAGCGGCCTTCGTTTCCGAAGGCCGCGTAGTTCAATCATTTTTTACGCCATTTACGGCTTCCAGATCATGTCCGCGACGGTTTTGCCGGCGGGGATGAACGGGATGACGTGCGTGCTGTAAGGCGTTATGACGTCGAGGACGTAAGGTTCGTCGGCATCAAGCATCCGCTGGATGGCGGCGCGCAAATCCTTTTTGAACATCACGCGCTCGCATTTCACGTTGAAGGAATTGCAGACGCGCACGTAGTCGGGATAAATCTCCGGGCGATGGTCGGGGTCGCCAAGATAAGTATGCCCACGGTTGCCGCCGTAGAAGTTGTCCTCCCACTGCACGACCATGCCGAGATGCTGGTTGTTCAGGATGATGGCCTTGGCGGCGATCTTCTC
>DATCDZ010000076.1:0-10133 GCA_036510395.1 Verrucomicrobiia bacterium | reverse complement strand
ATGCGGCGAACACGGTCGGCGGAATTGTTGGCGGCATCGGCTTCAGCATTATTTTCATTCCGTGGATTGGCACGCAACATTGCCAGCAATTGTTGATTGCGATTGCCGCCGTCGGCGCGCTTTTGTTGTTCGTAATTTATTGCAATGGCGTCGCCCGCAAAATTTTAATTTTCGCGGCGCTGTTTTTTTTCACGGCGACGCTGGCGCATCACGTTCAAAAAATCCCCGGCGAACTCGTCGCCTACGGACGTTATATGCCGAGCCGGCTGGGCGAAGCAGAGATGCTCTACGTCGGCGAGGGCATGAACAATTCCGTGGCCGTGTCGCGGAATTATTCCAGCGGCGTCCGCAATTTCCACATCAGTGGCAAGATCGAGGCGTCGAGCGAGCCGCAGGACATGAGGTTGCAGCGGATGCTCGGACACATTCCCGCGCTCGTGCACCCGCATCCGGCCTCGGTGCTGATCGTCGGCTGCGGCGCAGGCGTGACGGCGGGGACGTTCACGATCACGCCGGGCGTCACGAACATCACCATCTGCGAAATGGAGCCGCTCGTGCCGCCGCTGGCTGCGAAATTTTTCGGCAAGGAAAATTTCGGCGTGGTAAATGACCCGCGCACGAAGATCATTTTCGACGACGCGCGGCATTATATTTTCACGGCGCACGACAAGTTCGACATCATCACGTCCGACCCGATCCATCCGTGGGTCAAAGGTTCGGCGACGCTTTACACGAAGGAATATTTCGAGCTGGTGAAAAGTCATTTGAATCCCGGCGGCATCGTCACGCAATGGGTGCCGCTCTACGAAAGCGACTCCGCCGTCGTGAAAAGCGAGATCGCGACGTTCTTTGAAGTTTTTCCGAACGGCACAATCTGGAGCAACGACCAGAACGGCAAGGGCTACGACGTGGTGCTGCTCGGCCAGGTTGGTGAAACGAAAATCAATTTGGATGAATTGGCACAACGTCTCGCGCAGCCGGAATTTTCCAAAATGGCGGAATCACTCCAGACCGTCGGATTTCCAACCGTGCCCGCGTTGTTCGCCACCTACGCCGGAAACGCGCACGACCTCGCGCCGTGGCTTGCGGACGCCGAGATCAATCACGACTGGAATCTGCGCCTGCAATATCTGGCCGGCTTCCGCTCGAACCTTTATCAAAGCGAAGTCATCTTTGACGAGATGGCGAAGTATCGCAAATTTCCCGACCAGCTTTTCACCGGCTCGGACGCGGGCAAACAGGCGGTGAAAGACGCGATGACGAAACTGCCGGTGAAGTGAGTTTCGCAAATCTCACAGCGAGGCAATGCGCTTTTGGACGTCGCGGAAGCTGAAGAGAAAAAGGTCGTTCTCGGTCACGGCCTTTTCGACGAGTTGCTTGAGCATGGGAACTTCCGCGCCGTTGATGACGGCGTGGACGCTCTGCTGGAATGCCTGCATCGGATCGAAGGTCTTGAAAGAGTTTCCGATCAAAATGATGGTGGCGTGGCGGCGCTGGGCGACGGGCATCATTTGCAGCCACTTGAGCGTCAGATTTTCTTCGGGCTTGCTTGCGATAAAAAATTCCCCGACGAGAACGACCTGATAACGGACCTGGCTGAAGCGCGCGGAAAATTCGGAATGTGTCGTGGCGACGTGGGATTTGTAGCCGAGGTCGCGCAGGGCGCGTCTGGCTTCGTCAATCCATCCGGGGTCGGACAGCCCGAGCAGCGCGGGCTTGTCGGCGGCGGTGATGAACTGTGTTTCAAAGGCGTCGGACATTTTTTTTATTTGAGTTTGAGGCCGGAACCGGGCGGCGCAGGCTCGCCTTCCGACTGGCCGCCGCCCCGCATTTTCAACGAGCCGACGGTCGAGGTGATTTCGCCGCGTTCCTTCTTGATGTTGTCAATGCCGCGCGAGACAACGCCGCGCTTGCTGCAATAGAGCAGCGCGGTCTCCTCGGTGATGACGCCCTTTTCAAAAGCCTCGATGCAGGCATGGTCAAACGTGCGCCAGCCGAACGTGTAGCTCGCCTCGATGATCTCGTAAAACGTCTTCCCCTCGCTTTCGCCGAGGCGGATGGTTTCCTCGGTGCGGAGGTTGTGCCCCATGATTTCGAGCAGCGCGCAACGTCCGCCGCCGATTTTCGGCGCGAGCCGCTGGCTGACAATCCAGCGCAGCGAATCGGCGAGCCTGATCCTGATTTGTTCCTGATCCTCGGCCTCGAACATACCGAGGATGCGGTTGACAGTTTCACCCGCGTTGACCGTGTGCAGCGTGCTCAATACCAGGTGGCCGGTCTCCGCCGCGCTCAACGCGATTTTCACCGTTTCCTGGTCGCGCATTTCTCCGACGAGGATCACCTTGGGCGCCTGGCGCAGCGCGGCGCGCAGGCCGTTGGCGAACGAGTCGAAATCAATCCCCTGTTCGCGCTGGTTGAACGTCGCCTTCTTGTGCGGATGCACAAATTCCACCGGGTCTTCGAGCGTGACGACGTGGACGGCCTTGGCCTCGTTGATTTCGTTCAAAACGGCGGCGAGCGTCGTGGATTTGCCGGAGCCGGTCGCGCCGGTGACGAGGATCAGCCCTGTTTTTTCCTTGGGCAACAGCTTGAAGATTCCGGGCATCCTCAGCATTTCCAGCGTGGGAATCATGGTGGTCAACTGGCGCAGCACGGCGGAAAAATTCCCGCGCTGCGAAAAAATGTTGACGCGGAAACGCGCCTTGTCCGTGAGCGCGTAGGCCGAGTCGCACGAGCCGTGCTGCAACAGGTGCTCGATGAGCTGGAAATTGTCGCCGATGATGTTGAGCGCGAGCGTCTCCATCTGGAACGGCGTGAGCCTTTCAACCGGCGGGTCAATCGCGACCGGCTTGAGTTCGCCGTAGGATTCCACCTGCAACGGACGGCCCACGGTGAAGAGCAAGTCGGACACCTCCTTCTGCGAGGCGAGCATCGTGCTCAAAATAGAGTCCAGTTCCGGGCGGCGCATAAATCAGTCTTCGTCTTCGGGCGGATGGGCGAGGAACGGGCGGAATTTTTTCTTGTCGAGCGACTTGTCGTAGGCTTCCTCCGGCGCGATGCGCTTCATGCGCAAATGTTCCATGATGTGGTCGTCGAGCGGCTGGTTGCCGGATTTTTTGCCGACCTGGATCATGCCCGGAATCTGGTGCGTCTTGTTTTCGCGCACGAGGTTGGCGACGGCGGTGTTGAAGACAAGAATCTCGAAGGCGGCCACGCGGCCCTTTTTGTCAATGCGCTTGAAAAGCGACTGCGCCACGATGCCTTTGATCGATTCCGAGAGCGTCTGGCGGATTTTGTTCTGCTGGTCCGCCGGAAAAACGTCAATGATGCGGTCCACCGTCTTCGCCGCGCTTTGCGTGTGCAAAGTCCCAAAAACCAGGTGGCCGGTGCTCGCGGCGGTCAGCGCCAGCTCGATGGTCTCCAAGTCGCGCATTTCGCCGACCATGATGATGTCCGGGTCTTCGCGCAACGACCCGCGCAGCGCGGAGGCGAAAGATTTCGTGTGGACGCCGACTTCGCGGTGGTTCACGAGGCAGCTTTTGCTTTCGTGGACAAATTCAATCGGGTCTTCAATCGTTATGATGTGGTCTTTGCGGTTTTTGTTGCAGTAATCCATCATCGCCGCGAGCGTCGTGGACTTGCCGGAACCCGTCGGGCCGGTGACGACTACGAGGCCGCGATGCAGCATCGCGAATTTTTTCAGCACGGCGGGCAGCGGCGCGTCGAATTTTTCAAAATCCTCGAACGACAGCACGCGGCTGGGAATCTGGCGGAACACGGCGGCCACGCCGTTCTTCTGGTTGAAGAAATTCACGCGGAAGCGCGAGATGTTCGGGATTTCATAGCCGAAGTCCACGTCGCCCGTTTCCTCAAACTGTTTGATTTTGTATTCCGGCGAGATTTCGTAGAGCATCGCCTTGAGCGCGTCGCTTTCAAGCGGCGGAAAATCTACGCGCTGCATCTCGCCGTTGATGCGGAGGATCGGCGGGTTGCCGGAGGACATATGCAGGTCAGACGCCCTCTGCTCGAACATCAGATTGAAAAACGCATCTATTTTGGCCATATATCCTCTTCTGTTGCCCGAATCTTAAACCAATCCGCGCCAGACGCAAGCCATGAAAACGCCCGCCGAAATCATCAGCCGCGAAATCGCGGAACGCGGCGTCCTGCCCTTCGTGCGCTTCATGGAACTCGCGCTTTACGCGTCCGGCTGCGGCTATTACGAGGCGCAAAAGGAAAATGTCGGACGGCGTGGCGATTTTTACACGAGCGTCAGCGTCGGAAATCTTTTCGGCGAACTGCTCGCATTTCAATTTGCAGAATGGCTGGAAGAATTGCGGATTGCGGATTGCGGATTGCGGATTGTCGAAGCCGGCGCACACGACGGAAGATTGGCGGCTGACATTTTGACATGGCTGCAATCGAACCGGCCAAAACTTTTCACGCGAATCGAATACGGCATCATCGAACCCTCCGCGCACCGGCGGGAATGGCAGCGCAAAACATTGAAACCATTTGCGCCGCGCGTCCGATGGCTTTCACGATTCGGCGATGCAACGGTTCAACGGTTCAACGGAATCATTTTTTCCAACGAACTGCTCGACGCCATGCCCGTCCATAGATTTGGCTGGGATGCGCAAACCAAAAAATGGTTCGAGTGGGGCGTCGCACTTGACGGCGAAAAATTCATCTGGGCGAAAATCCAGAAGCAACAATCGGATTTGCCATCTTCCATCCTCCATCTTCCGTCTTCGCTTCTGGATGTTTTGCCGGACAATTACACCGTCGAAATTTCTCCCGCTGCGGAAAATTGGTGGCGCGAAGCCGCGAACAGTTTGCAAACCGGAAAGCTGGTGACTATGGATTACGGCTTGACCGCCGAAGATTTTTTTTCGCCCGCGCGCATAAACGGCACACTCCGCGCCTATTTCCGACACCACGTCAGCGACGATTTGTTAGCCAACGTCGGCGGACAGGATTTGACCGCGCACGTCAATTTTTCCGCGATTCAAAAAATCGGCGAGGAAGCCGGATTGAAAACGGAGATATTTTCCACGCAAACAAAATTTCTCACGCGGATTCTGGAAAAAACTTTGGCGGATAAAAGCTTTGGCGAATGGACTCCGGCGCGCGCCCTCCAGTTTCAAACCCTCACGCACCCGGAACATCTGGGCCGCGCCTTCAGCGTTCTTGTTCAGTCGCGCTGAAGTTCGTAATTCAAAACTGACAGGCAATAAACTGCCGCCGTCTCGACGCGTAAAACCAACCTGCCAAGTGAAACCGGAAACGCGCCGGAATCCTGGACCATCTTCAATTCGTCCAAGGTGAAATCGCCTTCCGGCCCGATCCAGACACCGGCGCTTTTCGGCAAACGACCGCCGGGCTTTTCAAATTCCTGGAAAACTTCTCGCGGATGACGCCGCTCCTTTTGCAGCGAACCGACGAGCGACAAATCGAATTTTTCCTTCCGCGCGAGAAATTGCCCAATCGTCAGCGGCGCTTCGATTTCCGGCAGCCACGACGCGCCGCATTGTTTGATGGCTTCAATCGCCACGGTCTGCCATTTCTCGCGTTTGAGTTCCGCGCTCTCGCCGTCGAGTTGCGCCACGACGCGTTGCGACAGGATCGGCACGATCCGGTGCGCGCCAAGCTCGACGGATTTCTGGATGATGCTTTCGATGATTTTCCCTTTCGGAATTGCGACGAGCAAAGTGATCTGGCAACGCGCTGGAGGCTTGAAATTTTTCAGCGACACGGAAAGCGTCACCGCATCGCGCGAACAATTTTCAACGGTGCAAAGAAATTCATTTCCCACTCCGTCCAGAACGGCGACAAGCTCGCCGTATTTCACGCGTAAAACTTTCAACGCGTGATGCGTCTCGCGTCCGTCGAGCCGGAGAGAGTTTCCGGCGCATTTTTCTGGCGGCAGATAAAATCGGTGCATGGCGGGTGAAATTGTATGTTTTCTGTGACGTTGTAAATTTTATAAATTTTAAGCCGGCTGACAACGGCAAATCCGCCTTGCATTCCAGTTCGCGGCATTTAGCTTTTGTCGGCAACGGCTTTATGGAGTTAACCAGCCCTGCATCCAGAAGCAAAATTATTTCGATCAGGCCATGCGCGTGCGCCTGGTGGAGGAGTGTCGCCCAATCCTGCTTTATGTTCCTGCTGCTGCTCATCCTGCCGGGCGTGGCCGCCGCGACGAGTTTCACAGTCACAACGGCCAATGACAGCGGAGCCGGTTCGTTGCGGCAGGCCATTTTGGGCTCCACATCCGGCGACACCATCAATTTTTCCAACAGCCTTTCCGGTGCTGCAATCACGCTCACCAGCGGCGAGTTGTTGCTTGACAAGAACCTCACCATTGACGGATCTGCGTTGACCAGCCAGATCAAGCTCAACGGCAACCACACCTCGCGCGTCTTCGATGTCAGCGGAGGCGCGAGTGTGACGTTGAACTCGCTGGTCATCACCAACAGCTACGCCGGAACGGGCAATTGGGGCGGAGCCGTCAACAATGGCGGCGCGCTGGCGTTGAACAATTGCACGCTGGCGGGCAACTCTGCGGATTCATCCGCAAACGGCGGAGCCATCGCCAACTTTGGCGTGTTGACGCTCACGGGTTGCACGCTTTCCGGCAATTCCGCCGGCTCCGCCGGGGCGATCAACAATTATGGTTTCCCTTGCACACTGCGTAACTGCACCTTTTCCGGCAACGTTTGCCTGAACAACGGCGGCGCGATTGACAACGTCTACGGTGCGACGTTGTCCCTCCTGCACTGCACCTTTTCCGGCAATGCTGCGGGCGGTGCCGGCGGCGGAATTGATAATTATTTATCGCAGATGAACCTCACCAACTCCATCGTGGCCGGCAACATCAGTCAGGACATCTACAACTGGTCCGGCAGCACGAACACGGCGGGCGGCGTGAACATCGTGCAATCGCTGGGCAACGCGGGCACGCTCATCGGCGGCGGTTCAATTCTGGAGACAAATCCATTGCTCGCCACGCTTGGCAATTACGGAGGCCCTGCGCAGACCATGCCGCCATTGACCGGCTCGCCAGCCATTGACTCCGCAGCTTCCAGCTTCTTGACCACCGACCAGCGTGGCTATGTGAGACCCGTTGGTGCCGGTCCTGACATTGGAGCCGTGGAAGTCAATTCGCCCGCCAGCAGCCCGTTTGGAAATGCGATGGTTTTCAACGGAAGCAACTATGTTTCAATCGCCAACTTTGGGAACATCATTCCCACCAACGAAATCACCGTTGAATTCTGGGCTTACACAACAGCGGCTGCGGGACAGTCAGCTTTTATGCTGAATCCCGACCAGAACACTAACCGTTTGAACGCCCATATCAATTACGGCGGCTCCGCACCCGACGTGGGTGTTACCTACTGGGATTTTGGCAACATTTCCGGGGGCGGCCGCCTCGGTCCGGTTCCCGCACCGGCCAGTTCCATCAGCAACTGGGTTCACTACGCTTTCGTCGCCAGCCACAGCGGCAATTACATGAGCATTTACACCAATGGAGCTTTGTATGCTACCAAGAGCGGCATGACCCTGTATGTGCGAGGCAATTATAGTTTGCAAATCGGCGGTCCCGGTTTTCCCTACCAAGGACGACTTGATGAATTTCGCGTCTGGAACAGCGCACGGTCGCAGGCGCAGATTTTGGCGGACATGAACTCACCACTTGCCGGTAACGAAACCAATCTGCTCCTTTATTATCGCTTCGATGACAACGGCGGCAACCCGTCCGCCAACAGCGCCACCGCCACGGGCGCCGCTTACAACGGCACGCCGGCCAATGGCCCCGGTCTGGTGAATGCAAGCGAGCCTTTATCCATGGCAGGCGAAACAAACAATCCGGTTGCCTACACGTTCACCACGTTTGCCGGCGGTTCTGCGGCAGGGAGTGCGGATGGTATCGGCGACGCCGCGCGGTTCGCAAGGCCGTATGATGCGGCTGTGGACACTAACGGAAACATCTATGTGACAGACTATGACAATGACACGATTCGCAAAATCACACCCGCCGGGGCCGTCACCACGCTGGCGGGATTGGCCGGAGTGCCGGGCAATGCCGACGGCACGAATGGAAATGCCCGTTTTTTTCATCCGCAAGAAATTGCACCGGACAATTCCGGCAATCTCTATGTCATGGATTCCTATAATCAAACTATCCGCAAAGTAACGCTTGATGGGGTGGTGAGCACTTTGATTGACACCAATGGATCGTCTGTTCATGTAGATGGATCGGGGATAGCAGTGGACAATTTTGGAAGCATATATGCGGAAGTTGGATTATCCGTCATCAGACTCGCCCAATCCGGCACAAATTGGGCAGCAACATCACTGGCGGGCAATTCGGGCACACAGAAACAGGGATTTGCCGATGGACAAGGAACAAATGCGCTCTTTCATATTCCCGCCGGCCTCGCTGTGGATGCCGCCGCCAACGTCTATGTATGCGACGAGCAAACCGCCATTCGCAAGATCACGCCAGCGGGAGTGGTGACAACCATAGCCGGAGGAACCACTGGCATTCAAGATGGTGTGGATACCAATGCGGAGTTCTATTCTCCGTTTGGAATTGCCGTGGATGGTTTCACGAACCTCTACGTTGCCGATGGGAATGGACACACGGTTCGCAAACTCACTCTGGTAGGAACAAATTGGGTTGTGACCACCTTTGCCGGATTTCCGGATCAGGTGATTTCCGGTTCCGTTGATGGAACCGGCACGAACGCCTTGTTCGGCGCACCTTGGGGCGTGGCTGTGGACAACTCCGGAGATCTCTATGTAACGGATTTTCAAAACAATAACATTCGCAAAATAACCTCTGCTGCGGTCGTGACCACAATTGCCGGGCCGGTCAATTCTTCGTCCTACCTTGATGGGACAGGCAGCAATGCGAGGTTCAATCAGCCTGTGAGTGTCACTGTGGACCCCGCAGGAAATGTTTTCGTGGCTGACAGACAGAATCAGGCCATCCGTAAAATCACTTCTGCCGGGGTGGTAAGCACTCTGGCAGGGTTGGCGGGTGTGCCGCATGAGCAAGATGGCAACGGCAATCAGGCGCGTTTTTTGACACCTTACAGTGTCGCTGCCGACCGATCCGGCAACATCTTTGTGGCAGACAATTTTGATACGGGCAACATCCGCAAGATAACACCTGCGGGCGTCGTCACCACTGTCGCTGGAACAGGCGTGTCTGGTTATCTGGACGGGCCAACAAACATCGCGCAATTCAGCAGTCCGTCGGGCATTGGGGTTGATCAGTCCGGAAATATCTACGTTGCCGAGCAGGACTACAACACGATCCGGATGATCTCCACCAACGGCACGGTCAGCACGGTTGCGGGTTACCCAACGCTGGATACCAATGGGATTCTCATCAAAGGCTACGATAATGACGTGCATATTGGCGCCTATGTGGACGGCTCTGGCGACAAGGCCCGCTTCAATTTTCCGGCCGGCATCGTCGTGGACAAGGCCGGCAATCTTTATGTGGCCGACCGCGCCAATCATGTCATCCGCAAAATTTATGCTCCCACTGTGGGCAGCAAGAGCAACCCGACCAACTGGCTGGCCACCACTTTCGCAGGAACTGCCGGTGTCATGGGGACAAACGATGGGACTGGCGCCAATGCGTTGTTCGGATACAATGGCTATTATCCGGGTCCGTCCGGTGTGGCGGTGGACAATGACGACAATATCTACGTCACGGACAATGGCAACAACACCATCCGCAAAATCACTCTGTCTGGCGTGGTAACCACCATAGGCGGGTTGGCGAGGATCACAGGCAGTTCGGATGGTGCCGGCCAGTCCGCTCAATTCGATGCGCCTTCGGGCATCACTGTTGACTCCGGCGGAGTCCTCTATGTGGCGGACTTGTTGAACAACACAATCCGCAAAGGCACCTTCACTGCCTATGCTCCATCAAAAGCAGTCAATTACTCTTTTCCCGTGGCGACTGGAAGCCTGAACGTGACATTGTCACCGCCTGAAGCTGGGGGCCAGTGGCGTTTCCCGTGGGAGGTGGCGTGGCGCGACAGCGGGGAGGCGGCGACGGGTCTGGTAGCGGGCGATTATCCCATAGAGTTTCGTTCTGTTGCGGGTTGGAT
>DATCDZ010000075.1:0-7088 GCA_036510395.1 Verrucomicrobiia bacterium | reverse complement strand
AGGGCGCGAGAATCTGGCGTTCGATTTGTTCGAGTTCCTGTCGGGTGCGCGGCATATTTTATTGTGACAATTGACGAGCGACAGGTGACACGAAAACGGCGTTTGCGGCCAGCAATTTTTCCCGGGCCGTTCAGTTTGGATTGTATGCGCCGCCGTAACCCGGCTCGTAGAGGAGAATTCCGGCACCGGCGTCGCGCATCAGTTGAAAATGTTTGTCCACTGCATAAATCCGGCAAACGGCTTCGCGTGAAAGCGCGGCGATCAAAATGTCGTTCCATGGCGTGTTGCAGCCCCGGTCGCGGAGCCGCCACGCCAGTGTTTTTGCGGAATCCCAGGCCGCATCCTTCATCGGATAATAAGGAATGCAGCCGAAGTGCGCCTCCAGTTTGGCGCGGTCTTGCACGCGCGCGCCGCCGAGCACTTCGAGTTTGACCGGTCCGCACCACGCGACTTCGTATTCCTCCAGAAGATTTTCGAGCGCGACCTTCACGTCAAGCCGCCCGTCGCGGCGCAACGCCTCGATCCAAACCGATGAATCCACAAGCACCATGACGTCAAATGTCCCGTGCTTCGACTTCCTCGTTGGTGGCGGGATAATCGAATTTGCCTTCCCGCAACATCCGGCCAAAGTCTTTGGCCTTTTTCCGGTTGATGAAATCCCGCACGGCAAAAGCCACCGCCGGACTGTTTTTTTTATGGCCGGTGACTTTCAACAATTCATCCAAAATGTCTTCATCCAATTCGACTGTCATTCTCATGCGCCAATAATGATGCGATTTGCATCATTTGTCAACACAACAATCATCTTTAATTTTTGAGCAGTTCCTGCACGGAAATGCCGCGCAGTTCAAACAGCCGGCGAATCGTGTCTTCAATCAAATTATTCGGGCAGCTCGCGCCGGCGGTGACGCCGACGGTGATTTGACCGGACGGCAGCCAGTCGCGCGTCTCGACTTCCTTGTGCAAATGCTGGTTGTAATGGACGATCAGCCTGTCCGAGGCCATTTTACCCGCGTTCTTGATGAAATAGGTGGGCAGCTTGGCCTCGCCCATTTCGGCGAGGTGCGACGTGTTGGAAGAATTGTAGCCGCCGATGACGATGAGCAGGTTCATCGGCTCGATCAAAAGTTTTTGCAGCGCGTCCTGGCGGTCCTGCGTCGCGCCGCAAATCGTGTCGAAAAAGCGGAAATGATTTTCTATCGCGGCCTCGCCGTATTTTTTAATCATCGCCTGCTTGAAGCGTCGCTGGACTTCCTCGGTTTCACCCCGGAGCATAGTGGTCTGGTTTGCAACGCCGACCGCCTGGAGATGCAAATCGGGATCGAAGCCGGCTGAATACGCGCCTTCAAATTTTTTGAGGAATTCGTGCTTGTCACCGTCGTGCAAAATGAAATTGCAGACGTAATCTGTCTCGGCAAGGTTGAACACCACAAGATAATGGCCGCTGCCGTAGGCGCGCGCCTGCGAAGTGGTGGCCTTGGTTTCCTCGTGCTTCGCCTTGCCGTGAATGATGCTGGTGACGTGCTCTTTCGAATATTGGCGGACACGTTTCCAGACGCTCATCACGTCGCCACAGGTCGTGTCAATGAGCACGCAGCCTTTCGTCTCCAGCTTTTTGCGCGTGCTGACTTCCGTGCCGAACGCGGGAATGATGACGGCGTCGCCGGATTGCAATTGCGCGAGTTCCTCGTCCGTCGGTTTGGGCGAAATGATCTGGATGCCCATGGCGCGAATCTGGTCGTTGACCTCGGGATTGTGGATGATTTCGCCGAGCAGATAAATCGGCGTATGCGGCGAAACGTCTGAAAAATATTTTCGCGCGGCGTAGGCGAGGTCAATCGCGCGCTCGACTCCGTAGCAAAAGCCGAATTCCTTCGCGAGCTTCACCGTCAGGCCGTCGGCGGAAAGCACGCCGCCGCCGGCGCGGATGCGCTCGACGAGTTCGCTGCGATAGTGCGACAAAACCTGCGCTGACACCGCCTCCATGATGTCGGGGCGCCGGAGGTTGATTTTTTTTTGCGCTGCCGGAGATTCCGTTGACATGACGGGAATAATTTAACACGGTGCGCGGGAGCGTCCAATCACAAAAGGTTGAAAGACGAAACAATTTGCGAGCGCCGATTGACTTTCATCCTTCATCATTCATAATTCATCCCGCAAAGAGTCGGAGCGTAGCTCAGCCTGGCTAGAGCGCGTGGTTTGGGTCCACGAAGTCGCAGGTTCGAATCCTGTCGCTCCGACCAATTTTCTTGCAGCGGGCATTTTCAAAATTTCGGGCGGATTAATCACTTCTTGTCCAGAACCTTCGTTTCAGCAAAAAACTGGTGAAAATTTCATCGCGTGGGCAAAAGAGAACAGGAAAACAACTTTTCAAAAGTGTCCGATTATTTCCAGCCCGTCGAAAACTATTGTGGAAAAAGGAGATTCTCATTTATTTCCCGTGGTCTTCCGGGTTGGCATCGCCATTGCTAAAGGTGCGTGGGTCAATCATAGCCATGCACAGTTGCATACTATACACCGCTCACCGCCCGCGAGTGTCGGGCGGGGATTGAACTGCGCCGGAAAACCGGGCGCAAGATTGGCCCGGACAGGCGCAGCTCAAAAAAACATGAAAAAACTATGAAGAAAATAGACGCAATCATCAAACCATTCAAACTCGAAGAAGTGAAGGACGCCCTCAGCGAACTCGGCATCGAAGGCATGACCGTGAGCGAGGTCAAAGGGTTTGGCCGTCAGAAAGGCCACACCGAAATCTATCGCGGCAGCGAATATACCGTGGACTTCCTGCCGAAGATCAAACTGGAAATTGTCGTGACGGACGCACAGGTGGACGCCGCCGTCGGCGCAATCATCAAGGCCGCCAAGACCGGCAAGATCGGCGACGGAAAAGTTTTCGTCTCTCCCGTCGAAACCGCCATCCGCATCCGCACCGAAGAGAAAGGCGATTCGGCTGTTTAACAACCCAAACAACTTGAACCTCACTCAAATAAAATGAAAAAACATCTGCTGGCAATTAGTTTGATGGCCATCACCGCATTCAGTGCCACCACGCTGCACGCGCAGGATACGAATGCAGCGGCTGCAACGACAAACGCCGCTGCCGCCACGCCACCGCCGCTGCCCGTGCCGACGCTTGAACAACGAGTGACTGGGCTTGAAGCTTATATTGCTGACTCCGATCCGTCAGCAAGCTTGAAGGACACAAACGGCAACATGATCTGTCAAAACCTGCCGGTCATGAACACCGCCGGTCCCGGCCATAACGCCTGGATGATGACCTCCACGGCGCTGGTGTTATTTATGACATTACCCGGCCTCGCGCTGTTCTACGGCGGCATGGTGCGCAAGAAGAACGTCCTCTCCGTGCTGGCCCAATGCTTCCTCATCACCGGCCTCGTCACCATCCTGTGGTATATCTGCGGCTTCAGCATGGCCTTCGGTCCCGGCACGGGGGCGCATGGGCCGTTCTGGGGCGACCTGGGAACCTACGCCTTCTTCAAGGGCGTGACCGGCGCGCCCGGCGGCGTTTCCACCGCGTGGGTTTCATTGGACGTGTTTTCGTGCTTCCAATTGACCTTTGCCATCATTACCCCGGCGTTGATCATCGGTTCCATCGCCGAACGCATGAAGTTCAAGGCCATCCTGGTATTCATGACTCTCTGGATGTTCGTGGTTTATTTCCCTCTCGCGCACATGGTCTGGAGCGGCACGGGCTGGATGAGCGGCGCGGCAAACGCCTCTGGCGCGGCCATCAAAGCCATTGACTTCGCAGGCGGCACGGTGGTGCATATGTCGTCCGGCTGGTCTGCAATAGTGCTTTGCTTGATCTTGGGCAAGCGTGTTGGCTTTGGAAAAGACAACTTCGCGCCGCACAGCCTCGTTCTGACTTATATCGGCACGGCAATGCTGTGGGTCGGCTGGTATGGTTTCAACGCCGGTTCCGAAGTTGGCTCTGACGGCACCGCCGGTAACGCCTTCACGACGACGACATTGGCAACGGCCATTGCCTCATTTGTCTGGCCAATGTGGGAATGGCTCGTCAAAGGCAAGCCCAGCGTGCTCGGTTTCTGTTCCGGCGCGGTGGCCGGACTGGTTGTCATCACGCCCGCTTGCGGCTGGGTCAATCCCACCGGCGCGGTGTGGATCGGCATCGCCGCCGGCACGATTCCGTGGTTCATGTGCTACAAGGTCAAGGCCTGGCTCGGCTATGACGACGCGCTGGACACCTTCGGCGTTCACGCCATCGGTGGAACCGTCGGTGCCATCATGACCGGCTTGCTCTGTGACGCCTCGGTCAACTCCCTTGTGCCAATGCAAACCAACGGCGTGGCGGATCATGCCAAACAAGTTGTTGAACAATTCAAAGCCGTTGGAGTGACAATTGTTCTGTCAGTGGTTGGAACAATTATTTGCACCTACATCACCAAGGTGCTCGTTGGCCTGCGTCCGGCCGAAGAAGTCGAAATGGCAGGCCTCGACGAATCCGAACACGGCGAATTGGGCTATCACGGCTGATAATTGATCCGCTTGAAACTCACCCGGCGGGCGATGCAAGTCGCCCGCCGTTCTTGTTTTTAGTCATCCTCATGCTTGAAACAATTGATAATGACGATGAGGACGAAATCAATTCACTGGAATCCGTTCAGCGTCTTTGATTTGACGATTCGGCGCGCGGCTGTTAAACCTTTTGCGATGCTGCGAACACCTCAACTTCTATGACCACCGCCAAAAAACCAAAATTTTCCCGCATCCTCCTCAAGTTAAGCGGCGAGTCGCTCGGCGACGCAAACGGCATTGGCATTTGTCCCGAGGCGGTGCAGCACATGGCCGGGCAGATCCGCGAGGTGCGCGAACTGGGCGTGCAGGTGGTCGTGGTCGCCGGCGGCGGGAACATTTTTCGCGGCTTGAGCGGCAGCGAACGCGGCATCGAGCGCGCGACCGGCGATTACATGGGCATGCTCGCGACGGTCATCAACGCGCTGGCGTTGCAGGACGCGCTGGAGAAACTCGGCTGCCCCACGCGCGTGCAGAGCGCCATCGCCATGTCGCAGGTCGCCGAGCCGTTCATCCGCCGGCGCGCGGTGCGGCATCTGGAAAAAGGCCGGGTCGTCATTTTCGGCGGCGGCACGGGCAATCCGTTTTTTTCCACGGACACGGCGGCGGCGTTGCGGGCGAATGAAATCGGCGCGGAGGTGGTTTTGAAGGCGACGAAAGTGGACGGCGTTTATGATTGCGACCCGAAGAAGAATCCGAGGGCGAAACGGTTCGCGGAAATTTCCTATCTCGACGCGCTGCAACGGCAATTAAAGGTGATGGATTCTACGGCGTTTTCGTTGTGCATGGACAACAAGATGCCGATCATCGTATTTGATTTTTCCAAGCCGCACAATTTGAAGCGCGTGCTGCTCGGCGAAAAAGTAGGGACGCTGGTCAGTTGATCTTCTCCCGGAAGCAATGGCGACTGGAATTTTCAGGGTGTCCCGATCAGTAAGTGGCATGTGAGGCGAGCCATTTCGTATCCGTTCCTGATGAACCACTTGTGCCAGTGTAGTTTAAAAAAACATTGAACCATCTATGAAGTTCGCAATGGCCATCAGCAAAGGAAAACGAGGTAGTAACGCCGTGATTCACCGCCGGCGAGTCTTGAACACTAGTGCCATCCGGAATGCATCTAAACCATCCATCATTTAAACTGAGCGGATTTTCATCCAGAAACACGAATGTATCTGAAGCGCTTAACTTGCCCCCAAAATCTGAAAAATGCTTGAAAACCTTGTAGTTTTTGGTGCCTTGCGGCCCCCCGCCAGCACCTGTTCCATCTACCCAGGCATTCATCGAACACGACCGGACACGCACCTTGTGTTGTGCCTCGCCCGGGTGTTTATCGGCGGGGCAATGATAGACTCCGGCTGCTTTTGCGTAGATTCCTATGGAACCTTTCAATGTATATGTAACCCCACCGAACGTCCCGCTGCTTCCCTCCACTCCAAGAAAAAAGGGATTCGTCTCGCATCCGCTAGGGTTCTCTGTTACGGGACCGTTTTTGGCAGAGGCAAAGGTGCCAGCCTCCCAATTGTCTGTATTGCCACCCGCAAGCTCGACGTTATTCGGCACAAGATCATCATTGTCAGTCCCGAAAAGGATGGCGGCCAGTTGCAACTGTTTCATGTTGCTGAGGCAACTGATTCCTTGCGCCTTCAATTTGGCTTTGGCCAACGCCGGCAAAAGCATGGCGGCCAGGATGGCGATGATCGCGATAACCACCAACAGTTCTATCAAAGTGAAGGCGCTGGAGCCTTTACAAGACTTGCTGTTCCGCAAATGATTGATTTTCATAATTTATTTTTTTTCCCGCGATGGAACCACGGCATTTTGATGCGCCTCAATTCAATGGCCTTACCGGGAATGTTCAAATCTTGCAATACGACAGAATAATCCGCAATACGACAAATGTCATATTTATCAAGCGGCGGCCCTCCATGGCCTCCATTGGCTGGCCGCGCTGCAACGACAGTTGAAGATGATGGATTCGACGGCATTTTCGTTGTGCATGGACAACAAGATGCCGATCATCGTCTTTGAATTTCCGAAGCCGCATAATTTGAAGCGCCTCATTCTGGGCGAAAAGGTCGGGACGCTCGTGACAGGCTGACGCAAAAACATTGACGCGAAAAACTCTGGATTGTAGATTACGCGCCCGTTTGATTCCAGAGTAGCTCAATGGTAGAGCACGCGGCTGTTAACCGTGATGTTGAAGGTTCGAGTCCTTCCTCTGGAGCCATTTAACAAAGTCGTTGGAGGACAACGACTGCTTGCGGGGGAAGGGTGAGAAAAAAGCGAAAGTGTGTAGTGAAACGTGTAGTAACCGGCGGGCGCAACAACAACCCTGCATAATCCAGCGCGAATCCGGTTACAATCCGCCCACTGCTCGTTAAGCAAAAACTTCGGAGACACCTATGCTGAAAGGTGTCTATGAAAGCAAAATACTGGCTCTGCAAACGGAACGAAATCTTCTTCAGTTTCGATTCGACCACGGGCAAACGTGAAAGTCTTCACACCGCCGACCGCGAGGCGGCGAAACAAATCAT
>DATCDZ010000074.1:0-4603 GCA_036510395.1 Verrucomicrobiia bacterium | reverse complement strand
TCATCGGTTCAAGTCCCGAACGATCTCATCTCCGACGACTTTGTCCGGGAGGCTGGCCAGCCTCCCGGACAAACCGACAAGCGGATTCTCCCCAACTCACCGGTCAAGTCCAAGATACAAGTCCTAATTATTTTATTCCAGATTAAATTCATTTTGTTTGCCTGATTTGATTTTCATTTTCGCATCGTAAAGCCCGCTGTCAATCATTTCACCCGTGAAGCCACGGCTGATTTTGTTTCAGAATTAAATTTGACAGTCGCCCGCAGCCGATTATCTTTCGAGGACAAATTTATGGCCGACATTCCTCCAATTCCGCCGATGCCGGGCGCGCCCATGGGCGCCGCGCCGATGAAAAAAAGCACCGGCAAGGTGCAGCCCAAAAAAGAAACCGTCCGCATAAACCTGCCGCCCAAGCCGTCTGCCGCGCCGACCATCAAGCTGCCGACGCTGCCGCCCGGCGGGCCGACCGGCGCCTCCGGCACCCTGCCGACGGCCGCGTCGAGAACCGCGCCGGCTGCCGCCGCGCCGCGCACCGGTGCAGCGCCCATTGCACAGACACGCGCTGCCGCGCCTGCCGCCGCCCAGCGTCCGGCCAGCACCTCGGGTGCGAAAATCGGCACGTTCGACAAAATCCTTGCCATCGCCGCCTGCGTGACCGCGCTTGCCGCCGTCGGCACGACCGTCTGGATGATGATGATTCTGAACGATGCATTGAGCCAGTAATCATCGTTGACACCGCAATTATCCCATTTGACCTATGGCATCACCTTTGATTTCCGCGCTCACGCAGGACAATTTTGAGAAAGAAGTTCTCCAGTCCGCCACGCCCGTCCTCGTGGATTTCTGGGCCGAATGGTGCGGCCCTTGCAAAATGATCGCGCCGCTCCTCGACGAACTCGCCGACGAATACGACGGCAAGGTGAAAATCGGCAAGGTCAACATTGACGAACAGCAGTCGCTGGCAACCCAATATGGCATCCGCGCCATCCCCACGCTTCTGCTTATCAACAAAGGACAGGTCGCCGAGCAGATGGTCGGCGCAAAAAGCAAGCGCGACCTCAAGGCCAGCCTCGACCGCGTCGCGGTTTGAGACGGCGGCCGTATGTCGTTCATCGTCACGCCCGGCCAGTTCACCCAACGCGCCGAATTTTATCATCAGCTCGCCCAGTTCACGTCCGCCGGAATCGGCGTCGTGCCCGCGCTGGAAAAAATCAGGCGCAGCCCGCCCGCCCGCTCATTTCGAGAACCTCTCCAGCGCATCCTCGATGAACTTGCTTTGGGCCGCACCCTCACAGAATCGTTGCGGCGGCTTTCGTGGCTGCCCGAATTCGACATCGCCTTGATCGAAGCCGGCGAGCGCAGCGGACGGCTCGACGCCTGTTTCCGTCTGCTCTCCGATTATTACAACGACCGCGCCCGCATCGCGAAGCAGGTCATTTCACAGCTCATTTATCCCGTCGGGCTCATTCACTTCGCGGCGTTCGTTTTCATGATCGTGCTTCCCTACGCCGCGTCACAATTCAACAAGAGCCTTTTCCTGCTTTTCGCCGAAGCCGCGCTCGCGCTCGCGCCGCTTTATCTCGTCACCATTTTTTTGATTTACGCCACGCAGAACAAACACGGCGAAAAATGGCGCGCGCGAATCGAATCATTTGCCAATCCGATTCCAATTTTGGGAACCGCGCGGCGTTTTCTGGCGCTGGCGCGGCTCGCGGCGGCGCTCGAAGCGCTCATCAGCGCGGGCGTCAACATCATTGAAGCGTGGGATCTGGCCGCGACCGCGAGCGGTTCGCCCGCGCTGCGGCGCGTCGTGGAAAGCTGGAAACCGCAGGTTGTCGCCGGCTGCACGCCCGCCGAAGTTTTGAGTCAATGCCCGAAATTTCCGGAAATGTTCGCCAACCTTTATTCCACCGGCGAAGTCAGCGGGAAGCTGGATGAGACTTTGAAACGGCTTTACAGCCACTACAACGAGGAAGGCACGCGCAAGCTCCACGCCTTCGCGCAATGGACGCCACGACTGCTCTATTTGCTCGTCGCCGGAATCATCGCCTACAAAGTCATCATGTTCTACACCGGCTATTTTCAACAGGTCAACGACTTGAGCCATTTTTAATTTCCATGACGCTAAATGACATTCTCTCGGACGAAGAACTGCGCCTGCGCGAATTTCCCGTCGCGCGCGAAAAGGTTTTTCTCGCACACGCAGGAGTCTGTCCGTTGCCGCGCCGCGTCGCCGATGCCATTTCTGAATGTGCCCGACAGGGAACTCTCGGCGACCAGGAAGCGTTCATGCTGCATCGCCTGGACGAGGCGCGGAAGCTTGCGACGCAACTGCTCAATTGCCAGCCGGATGAAATCGCGCTCGTCGGCCCGACTTCCCTCGCGTTGAGTTTTGTCGCCGCCGGTTTGAAATTCCGCAAAGGCGAGAACATTTTGATTTATCACGACGATTATCCGTCGAACGTCTATCCGTGGATGGCGCTGGCCGCGCGCGGCGTCGAAGTCCGGCTGCTCAACATAAAAACCCTCGGCGCGATCCGCACGATTGACGTGATGGGTCAGGTGGACGAAAACACAAAACTCGTCGCGCTCGCCTCGTGCCATTTCATCAGCGGTTTTAGGATTGAGATTGATGCCATCGGAAAATTTCTGCGCGAGCGCGGAATCCTGTTTTGCCTCGACGCCATTCAAACGCTCGGCGCGTTTCCGACGACGGTCGAGCACGTTGATTTTCTCGCCGCCGACGCGCACAAATGGCTGCTCGGCCCGTGCGGTGCCGGAATTTTTTACGTCCGTCGCGACTTGCAGGAAAAATTGAACCCTCCGATTTATGGCTGGCACAATGTCCGCAATCCGAATTTTGTCGCGCAGGAAGAAATCGTCTTCCGCAGCGGCGCGGTGAAATACGAGGCGGGAACGCAAAACCTCGTCGGCCTGGTCGGCTTGATCGCGTCAATGGAACTGGCTTTGGAAATCGGCGTGGAAAACATCGCCGCCGAATTGTTCCGCAAACGCTCGATGCTTGTGCCCGCGTTGCAGGCGAAAGGTTTTTCTGTTTTGAACGCGGACGCAAAAACTGAAAATTCCGGCGGCATCGTTTCATTTCATCAGGCCGGAAAAGATTTGGCGGCGTTGAATCAAAAATTAGCCGAGGCCGGAATTGTCGCCTCGCTGCGAACTGGCCGCAAAGGACAGAATTACATCCGTATTTCGCCGCATTTTTACAACACGGACGCGGAATTGCAGCGCGTGCTGGAATTGTTGTGAGGAGACTTCGGCCATCTGGAACAGTCATGAATTGATTATTGAGAAGGCGTGCCGTCGTAAGACCAATTGATGTCCGCGTTGCCGGGACAATTAAAAATACTATGGCTGTTCACGAAATCGGCGGGATTGTCCGCGGATTGCCATAACGGCTTTTGCGAGACATACGACGGCAGCGCATTGAACCATGCGCTGTTTCCGTAACCGCCGGCGGCAAAACTCGCGAGGTCGGTCCAAAGAATGTTGTCCTGATCGTAGCCGCTGCGCGCGCCGGGCGTGTTGTTCGCGATGCTGAAATCGGGAAAGGCTTGACGATTGTCGCCGTGTTGCCGGTGCCTGTTTCACGATTGTCCATAATTTTACCCTGCCTTTCTGTTTTGGTTTGTTGTTGTTTACCGAAAATCAGAATTTTTCATGCGGTAATGGCAGGTTGCGCGTGAAGCTGCCGACATCGCGCCCAAGTATTCTGGCAATGGCGCACATTTTTTTTAAGGACGGATTGCGCTGTCCTCTTTCAACTCCGCCGATGTAACTGGGGTCTGTATTCGCCTTCAACGCGAGGTCTTCTTGGGACAACCCTTTGACCCTGCGCGCTTCTCGAATCCTGTGACCCAGCAATTGCATCGAAGTTGGCTTTTTCAACTCTTGCAGGCTCAACTATAAAGGGATTTTGCGTCCAGTGACTATATTCACGATTTTCTTCTTGCATTCAGTCAGGGGTTTTCGTAAAAGAGTCGTTATGTCTTCACGAGATTTATCGGAAGGCAAACACATGAAATTTATCGGAATACTGTTGATTTTACTGGCTGTCAGTTTTCGACTTTCCGCCCAAATTCCGCCGCCGGATGGCGGAGGCTGCACAAACGACTGTCCGGCTTACACCAACGCGCCTTTAGTATTGCCGCCTGATGATTCGACGATTGATTTGAACATCAAATATGTCGGCACAATACGTCTGGCACTTTATGATCGGGACAAGCCCGCCATGATGCATAATTTTCTCAATTACGTTTTGAGCGGCGCTTACTCGAACAACTTCATTCACTACGATGCCACAAATTTTGTCTGTCAGGGTGGCGGTTTGCGAGTCGTTACCGTCAGCGGCAGCAGCCACGCTGTTGTGCCTGTGGCTGAAAATGCTCCAATCACAAATGAACTGGGCGTTGGCACCTTTTTCAGCAATCTGCGCGGAACAATTGCCATGGTGCATTATCCCGGCCAGATCACGAACACCACCTGTAATTGGTTCATCAATCTGGCTGACAACACCAACTTCGACATTCCCGACACCAACCACTCCTACGTTGTTTTTGGCCACGTCGTTTCCGGCCTGACGAAT
>DATCDZ010000073.1:0-15026 GCA_036510395.1 Verrucomicrobiia bacterium | reverse complement strand
GCAGATGATGGCGCGGATGTTCGGAAGATTTTTGCGCGAAGACGGCAAGCAAGTGACAATCCTCACCGCGACGAGCGGCGACACCGGCGCGGCGGTGGCGCACGCATTCCACAATGTTCCCGGCATCCGCGTCATCGTGCTGTTTCCAATTGACGAGGTCAGCATGAGCCAGCGCAAGCTGATGACCACGCTGACCGGCAACATCCGCACGCTGGCGATTGACGGCAAGTTCGACGACTGCCAGGCGATGGTGAAACAAGCTTTCGCCGATGCCGCGCTGAAACATATTCCCCTGTCGTCCGCAAATTCCATCAACATCGGACGCCTGCTGCCGCAGAGCATTTATTATTTTTACGCAGCCTCACGACTGGCGAAACCGGGCGAGCCGATTGTGTTCTCCGTGCCGAGCGGAAATTTTGGCGACATGATGGGCGCGGTGGTTGCGCGGCAAATGGGTTTGCCCATCAGGAAACTCGTTGTGCCGGTCAACGACAACGATGCGTTCCCCAAATTTCTTGCGAGCGGCATTTATGAAAAAATTGTGCCGTCACGCAATTCCGTCTCCAACGCCATGAACGTCGGACATCCGAGCAATCTCTCGCGGCTCGTGGCGGTTTATGGCGGCCAAATGGATGAAACCGGAAAAATAAATCAAATGCCCGACGTCGCCGCGATGCGCCGCGATCTGTTTTCCAGTTCGATTTCCGACCAGCGCACGCGCGAGACCATCCGCGAAGTTTGGAACAAATACGGATTGCTGCTCGAAGCGCACGGCGCGGTCGCGTGGCGCGGTTTTGAAGACTGGCTGGAAACGGAGTCGCTCAATAATTTGCCCGCCGTGATTCTCGAAACCGCGAACCCGGCGAAGTTCCCGGAAGAAATTGAAAAGACCATCGGCTTCGCGCCCGACGTGCCGGAAAATATGCTGGCTGCGTTGAAATTGCCGGAAGATTTTGACCGCCTGGGCGCGGATTATGAAAAGTTCCGGGAGTATTTAATTTCAAACCACGCAGCTTGAAACCGCTGGACAAGCGGCCTTCCAAATCAAGACGATCACTGCGTTTCCCCGGGTTTGTTCAGAAGACTTAAATTTGTGTCCGCCAGAATTTCTTTGACGACCGTTGCGGTGTCCGCGTAATCCGTTTGCGCCTCGCGCCGCACAAGCAACCTGTGGGCGAGCACAACTTCGGCGACGGCTTTGACGTTTCCGGCGGAAACGGAACCGCTTCCTTGAATTGCGGCGAGCGCCTGCGCCGCGTGAAATAATCCCAGCGACCCGCGCGGACTGGCGCCCAGCCGCAACGCCGGATGCCCCCGCGTCGCGCGGACGACCGCTACGAGATAATCGCACACTTCGGACGGCACCCGGATTTCGCGGACGCTTCGCTGGCATTTCAAGATTTCCGCCGCATTGCTCACCGGCTGGATGGTTTCGATGGGATGCCGCGTTTGATTCCGCTCGCACATTTTCTTTTCCTCGGCGGCGTCGGGATAGCCGAGGCTCAAGCGCAGGAGAAAACGGTCCATTTGCGCTTCCGGCAGGCGGAACGTCCCTTCCTGCTCAATCGGATTTTGCGTGGCCATGACCATGAACGGTTTTTCCAGCCGGTAGGAAACCTTGTCCATCGAGACCATTCCTTCGCCCATCGCCTCGAGCATCGCCGCCTGCGTGCGCGGGCTGGCGCGGTTGATTTCATCCACGAGAACCATCTGCGCGAACAGCGGGCCGAAACGGAAATCCGGCCGGCCCGTCGTCGGGTCGAGGATGAATTCGCCGATGACATTTTCCGGCTGCAAGTCCGGCGTGCATTGGATGCGCTTGAACGTGCAGCCGATGCTCTGCGCGATGGCGCGCGACAGCATGGTTTTGGCGACACCCGGAACGTCCTCGAACAAAATGTGCCCCTCCGCAAAAAGTCCGGCGATTGCGAGCGTCACCTGCGGCTCCTTGCCGACGATGACGGTCTGGACGTTGGCGATGACTTTTTTTGCGATTTCGGAAAGCTGCGCTGCGGAATAATTTTCCACCGGCGGCGGCAGGACGGTCAGTTTGATTTTCTCGCGGTTGGCGATGCTGTCCGGCGGCAACATGATGTCTTTTCCGCAGGCGGGGCAGGGGAAGTTATCGCCGATGGCCGAGTCGGGGATTTCCAACGGCTGGCCGCAATGGTGGCAAACGCGCTTGGGCATGACTGTGTTTAACGTCCCGCCGCCCAAAACGCAATCCCGTTTTCAAACATCAATTTCAACAGTTGCCGGATCATCCAATTTCAGCGAGCATTTTCGGGACGATGACGGCCTATTTCGTGACGGGTTGACTTGCCGCGATTGAACTGCAATAAATAAGCCATGAGCACACAGGCATTGATTGAAAAAGAAGTGAGGCCTTGCCGGAATCCTTGCAGCGCAAGTTTATGATTTCGCACGTTTTCTGCATCAGAAAAATGCCGACGATGCGTTCAACGGCCTGATATTGAGCGAAACGGTGCTCGCCAAAGATTGGAACACGCCGGAGGAGGATGCCGCATGGGCAAGCCTCTGATTGGCGAAGTTGTTGTCCTGCCGTTTCCACAGACCAATTTGAAAAACGGCAAACTAAGTGTTCATGAAGGAAATATCATGAAGACGAAAAACGAAGGAAGAAAATGAAACGAAACATTTTCGCGTTTGCATTGCCTGTCACGCTGGCAACAAATATGTCTGCGCAAACTTTTACCGCAGAGAATTTTTTGCCGGTCAATACTGGCAAAAAGCTTGTCAGCAAACCCGCTTGAGTTTTTTTAGATTTGCGGTTATTCAATGGACATGAGCGTCGCCGAACTGCCCATCCGGATTGACCGCGAAAAAATCGCGGAGTTCTGCCGCGCGCGGGGCATCCGCCGGTTGAGCCTGTTCGGTTCCGTGTTGCGGGACGACTTCGATCCGGCGCGCAGCGACGTGGACGTGCTGGCGGAGTTGCTGCCAACCGCACACCCCGGCTGGGAATTCTACGGCTGGCATGAAGACCTTGAGCCGATCATCGGGCGCAAGGTGGATTTGCACACGCCAAACAGCCTGAGCAAGTATTTCCGCGAAGAAGTTCTGCACGAGGCGATGACTGTCTATGAGCAGGCATGACCCCAAAGTGACGTTGCAGCAGATGGCCGACTATGCGCGCACGCGCAGGAATTGTGCAAGGCAGACTCCCTGCCCGCCATCCTGACCGACTGGCACAAACGGCTGGCGTTCGAGCGCGTGATGGAAGTCCTCGGCGAAGCGGTCAAGCGTCTGCCGCCGGAAATGACGGCGCAGTATCCGGCGGTGGACTGGCGCGGCATCGCCGGGATGCGCGACCGCGTGAGCCACGGTTACGACGAGATTGATTATGGCCTGTTGTGGCAGGCGGTGGAATTGCGCGTGCCTGCGCTCCTCGCCACCGTGGAGCAGATGCTCGCGGAGATTGAAGCTGCTCGTAAGAAAAATCCATGACGATTCAAAGACGCGAGGTTGTGATGAAGAAAAACGAAGGATGAAAATGAAACGAAACATTTTCGCGTTTGCATTGCTTTTGACGCTGGCAACAAATTTATCTGCGCAGACTTAACCAGAAACACGGTCAGGCTGAAATGCGGGGGAAATTTCCCCTTGCCGGCGCTGACGAAAGATGAAGGCAAACGCGCTTGGGCATGACTGTGTTTAACGTCCCGCCGCACAAAACGCAATTCCGTTTTAAAAAAAATCTCGACATGGTTTGGAAATATTTGTATCCAGTGCGCAGTTGGAAAATCTCGGCTTCTATGAAAACAATTTTGGCAATCATTTTCGCGTGCTTTTGTTTTACAAAAGCCAATGCCGCTGGCGTGACGATTATCACGCATGGCTATGAATTGGATGGTGAATACCCAACTTGGGTAACTGCAATGGCTGACGAGATTCCGAATTACTATCAGCTTCCAGTAACCAATTTTACAACTTACAAAATTACTCTCACGACCGACGGCAGCAATTACTATTATCAATGGCAGCGCACCAACGGCAGTCCACCCACGGTTACGGATACAGGCGAAATTATTGTTGAACTGGATTGGAGCCAAATGGACGGCGGTCCTTTAGAATTCGATAACTACGACCTCAGCACTTCTATCGTGGCACCGATTTTAAGCGATGTAATATTACGGACAAATATAATTTCAGAACTCAACGGACACGCGCTCGCAGAATACCCGATTCATCTGATTGGACATAGCCGTGGAGGTTCTTTAATGAACGAAGTCAGCCGCATACTGGGAACTAACGGTGTTTGGGTTGACCACCTAACAACACTCGACCCCCACCCGCTAAACAATGATGGAAACTTTGATCTTGGTTACCCAACAGACGCATCGGCAGCAAACACCTACGCAAATGTGCTATTCCATGATAATTTTTATCAAGAAACAGGCTTGGGTGCAGCGTTTGGAGAGCCAGACGGAGAACCAACTGCCGGAGCATACAACCGTTTGTTATCTGGAGTAGAAATAGATGGTGGATACGGTAACTATCATTCAAATGTGCATCTTTGGTATCACGGAACGGTAGAATTGAACACACCAGCCAACGACACAGGAGCAACCATCACTAGCACCGAAAGAACAAATTGGTGGTATAACTCTGAAGATGAAGGTGTGATTTCGGGTTTTTATTACAGCCTCATCGGTGGCGGTGACCGCACAAGTTATTTGCCGCTTGGACTTCCAGCTGATCCAATGATTCGAGATGGCTACAACCAATCTTGGAATATTGATCTTGGTGCCGGGTTTTCAAATAATCGCACTTCTTTACCGTCCAATAGCGGCACTTGGCCGAACATCATTAAATTCTTTTTAACCGGAACAAACACCGTTTTGGCCGGTCAGCAGATTGCGACAGAATTTTATTATCAATACGGCGGGGCTTCCAACAATGTGACAGCTCAAATTTATTTTGACCGCGACCTTAATCCTTACAACACAAACAGCACGCTTGCCATTCAAGGTTCCTTGACCAATACCGGCGTATTGTCTATCCATCCGGTGACTGCCAGCTTAAACTCCACAAATATTCGGGCAGGTGTTTACGCAGTTTATGCAAAAATGACAGACGGCATACATACTCGTTATCTTTATTTGCCTCAATTTGTCACAATAATTTCAAATCTGCAACCGCCAACATTGGACATTCAGAAATCCGGTGTCGCCCAATTTATTATTGGAATCAACGGCGTTCCAGGTCAGAAGATTATCCTTCAAACTTCGAGCAGCCTTCAAAGTTGGACGCCGCTCGCAACGAACACTTTGACGACGATTCGTTGGACTTACACAAACAACTTATCAGCCAACGTGCAATTCTATCGGGCAGTTCTTAGTCCTTGATTAGTTAAACCAAATTCAGTGGTCTATTTTTTTGGCGGCCAATCCAAAGTATCTAATCTTTTGCGCCGTTGAACCGGCGGGATTATTTGTCGAGATAAAACCATCGGCGCGCTCAAGTTGCCGGTGCGATTCACGGCGCGGATGGAAATGATTTCCGGAGTTGAATTTTCAAAGACGTGACTGGTCTGGTTCGCAGGCAGAATTTCCGTCGTCCAGACATTATTCGCTCCGCGAAATTGCAAGACCCAGAGCCATGCGGGTTCGCCGCCGGAATTTTCCCATTGTGCCTGAAGATTTGCCCGTGCGTTTTCAGCGATGACGAGCTTCGGCTTGCCCGACGGCGCGGCATCCAGCCACGGCGAGGCGGGCACGAGAGCAGTTTGCGGATAGGCGTTGCGGATGACGCCGGCAAGCGCGGAATTGTCCACGAGATTTTTCAAGTGATAAAAGATTTCCCCGCCGCCGGCGGATTCGGCGCGCATGGTTTGAATCTGCCGCGCGATTTCGTCCGCCTTCCATTTTTCGCCGACGTTGACGGCACTGAGTCCCGGCCAGAGGTTCCGGCCTTTTGCATTTTGCTCGAGCCACCATTGCAGCAGCACAGAAAAACTGTGCGGGGAATCGTCAATCGGCCAATAAAGTTGCGGCGCAAAATAATCGAGCCAGCCTTCGGCGAGCCATTTGCGCGTGTCGGCGTAAAGATTGGCGTAGGCGTCGAGTCCTTTGATTTGTTTGGGATAACCGGGACGCCAGATGCCAAACGGGCTGACGCCGAATTTCACCCACGGTTTCACCTCCTTGATGTTTTGATAGACGGTCTGGATGAATTGATTGATGTTTTGCCGCCGCCAATCGCCACGGTCGAGGCCGTGGCCGTATATTTTCCACGTTGCGTAATCGGGAAAATCTAGCGCGCGTCCCGCCGAATCCATGTCGGGATAGGGATAAAAATAATCGTCAAACTGCACGCCGTCCACGTCGTAACGGCGCACGACATCCATGATGACGTGCAGAACATACTGGCGCACGGCGAGGTTTCCGGGGTCGAGCCAGAGCAGTTTGCCGTATTTGAGCGTGAATTCGGGATGCGTTTTGGAAATGTGGTTTGGCGCGACGGGCGATTTCGTTGTGGCAAGCAGCGCGCGGAACGGATTGAACCACGCGTGCAATTCCAGCCCGCGCTTATGCGCCTCGGCGATGGCGAACGCGAGTGGATCGTAAAACGGCTGCGGTGGCCTGCCCATCGCGCCGGTGAGATATTCCGACCATGGTTCAATCGGCGAGGCATACATTGCGTCGCACTCCGGGCGCACCTGAAGAATGACGGCGTTGAGATGCAATTGAACCGCGCGGTCAAGCAATGCGATCAACTCGTCTTTTTGTTTCTCAACTGGAAGGCCGGGTTTGGACGGCCAGTCGGCATTCGTCGCGACTTCCGTGATCCACGCGCCGCGAAATTCGCGCGGCGGCTCCGGCGGAATGATTGCGACCGGCCGGTAAATGAAATTGGCCGCGAAAAGCATCGCGGGCGAAAATAAAAGCATCGCGGACAAAATTCTGGCTCGAAACTTCATTGAATTGCGACTGCAATTTAATCGCAAATGCAGGCTGGCAAAGTTTTTTCGTGTAATCATGGGCGATTTGACAAAACGCGGCGCATTTGATTTACTACATTTGTTGCAGCCGAAATCGGCTCGCCTTCGTGCGGGCCGGTGCGGGAGACCCAAATTCCTCAAGCAGTTGAGGCCGGGGCGAACGAAACAACCTGTTTCAAGGCCACTTTCAAGGCCAAGCCCGACAGCTAATCTCGCAGGCATTTGAAGGCGATTTTCTTGGGCGCGCATCGCGTTTCAAGTTCCGCCAAAAGAACGCAGGAACATTATGAATGTGTTTGAATTGGTGAAGAACGTGGTGATTGGCCGCGCGCGAAATCTTTCCGACAAAAGCCTTTTCCACAACACCTCGCTCATCGCGCTGCTCGCGTGGGTCGGACTTGGTGCGGACGGATTGTCGTCGTCCTGTTACGGCCCCGAAGCCGCATTCAACGCACTTGGGAATGATCATCATTTTTTAAGTATATTTGTCGCGGCGGCGGTGATCTTGACGATTGTCATCATTTGCGCCAGCTATTCGCAAATCATCGAATTGTTTCCGAGCGGCGGCGGCGGCTATCTGGTCGCAAGCAAATTGCTGTCACCGACGACCGGCGTGGTTTCCGGCTGCGCGTTGATCGGCGATTATGTTTTGACGATTGCCATCAGCGTGGCGAGCGGAACGGAGGCGCTGTTCAGCATGCTGCCGCCCGGCTGGGCGACCGTTGAAAACAAGGCTTTATTTGCCGCCGCAGGCGTGGTTTTTCTTTCCGTGGTCAACCTGCGCGGCGTCAAGGAATCGGTGATGTTGTGGATGCCGGCATTTTCATTATTCATCGCTTCATTTACCTTCGCGATCATTTACGGAATCGTCACGCACCTCGGCGAATTGCCCCGCGTCGCACATGGCGTTGCATCGGACGTGAGCGAAACCACATCGAGCATCGGCGCGTGGGGACTGGTCATGGTGATTTTGCACGCCTACAGTTCCGGCGCGGGCACGTTCACGGGCATCGAGGCGGTGAGCAACAGCATGGCATCGCTGCGCGAGCCGCGCGTGCAGACCGGCAAACGCACGATGTTTTACATGGGCACGTCGCTCTCGTTCGTTGCCGCAGGCCTGTTGCTGACGTATTTGCTTTATCATGTCGTTCCGGCGGAAGGCAAAACTCTGAACGCCGTTTTGGTCGAACAAATGACGGCGTCATGGCCGGCTTGGCTGGGAAAAAGTTTTGTGATTGCCGCGCTCGCTTCATCGGCGGCGCTGCTGTTCATCGCGGCGCAAACGGGCTTCATCGGCGGCCCGCGCGTGCTGGCAAACATGGCCGTTGACCGCTGGATGCCCACGCGATTCGCGAACTTGAGCGACCGGCTCGTCACGCAAAACGGTGTGCTGCTGATGGGTGGCGCGGCGCTGGCGGTCATTCTCGCCACGCGTGCCTCGATGGACATGCTCATCGTCCTTTACAGCATCAACGTCTTCATCACCTTCAGCCTCTCGCAGCTCGGCATGGTGCGCCATTGGTGGCTTGACCGCACCGGCACTCCGGCCTGGAAACGTAAATTGTTCATCAACGGCATCGGATTTTTGCTCACGACTGGAATCCTGATTTCGCTCTGCGTCATGAAATTCGATGAAGGCGGCTGGGCGACATTGCTCGTCACCGGTATTTTGATAGCCGCCGCGTTTGGAATCAAACGTCATTATGCCGCGACGCAAAGGCAATTGCACCGGCTTGACGAACTTGTCGCAGCTTCTGAATTTAAAGCCGGACGCGCACCCGCCGCGCCGGAAGCCAAATGCGATCCAAACGAGCGAACCGCCATCTTCCTTGTCAACGGTTTTAACGGTCTCGGCCTTCACACGCTGCTGGCGGTGATGCGTATGTTCCCGAAGGTTTATCAGAACTTCATTTTTCTCCAGGTGGGTGTTTTGGACGCAGGCAACTTCAAAGGCGCGGCGGAGGTGGAAAACCTTCGCGTGCATTCGCAACGTGAGGCGCAGCGCTATGTGGACTACATGAACCGGCACGGATTTTACGCCGAATCGCATATCGCGCTGGGAACGGACATCGTGGACGAAGCGGCGAAATTGTGCGACGAAATCGCCACGCGATTCCCACAATCACAGTTCTTTGCCGGCCAGCTTGTTTTCAAAAACGAGGGATTTTTCACGCGTTTTCTTCACAACTCCACCGTCTTTGAATTGCAGCGCCGCCTTTATCAAAATGGCCGGCCGATGCTTATCCTGCCAATTCAAGTTTGAAGTAAAAAAGCGTCGGAAAATAAATTCCCGGCGCGGTTGGTTTGAATTGAAATTTACGCAGTCGTCGCCATTTCCGGTTCCGGCGTGTCGAGGAAGCCCTGCAAATGACGCACGCGCGTCGGATGGCGCAATTTCCGCAACGCCTTCGCCTCAATCTGCCGGATGCGTTCGCGCGTGACGTTATACATCTTGCCGATTTCCTCGAGCGTGCGTTCGTAACCGTCAAGCAGGCCGAATCGCATTTCGAGAATTTTGCGTTCGCGCTCGGTCAACGTCGTCAGCACGTCGCTCAATTTTTCGCGGAGCAAACTGTAGCTTGTCACTTCGGAAGGATTTTCCGCCGACTTGTCTTCGATGAAATCGCCAACGCTCACATCGCCATCGTCGCCGACAGGCGCGTGAAGTGAAACGGGCTGCTGCGCCATTTTCAGCAGCGCGTGAATGCGAGAAACCGGCATATGCATTTCGTCCGCCAGTTCTTCCGGCGTCGGTTCGCGGCCAAGTTCCTGCGTGAGCTGTTTTTGCGCCCGCCAGAGCTTGTTCATGATTTCAATCATGTGAACCGGAATGCGGATCGTGCGCGCCTGATCTGCGATGGAGCGCGTGATTGCCTGCCTAATCCACCAGATCGCGTAGGTTGAAAATTTGTAGCCGCGGCGATATTCGAATTTTTCAACACCCTTCATCAAGCCGATGTTGCCTTCCTGGATCAGATCAAGGAACGACTGGCCGCGGTTTGTGTATTTTTTGGCGACGGAAACGACGAGGCGCAGGTTCGCTTCGGCCATGTGCGTTTTGGCCTTGAGTCCCCGGTCGGCGGCGGCGCGCAATTCCTTGAAAACTTTCAAAAATTCCTCGCGCGGCATCCGCACGAACTGTTCGAGCGTCTGGATTTTCGCGTTCTCGGCTTCAAGCGCGGAACGGCGTTCAGCCGTCGTTCGGAGCGACTCCAGTTCCTGAATCTGCCGTGTGCTGGCCAGAAACTTGTCGTGGATGTTGCCGGCTACGACGATCATTTCCTCGACGACTTTCTGTTTGTAGAAGAATTTTCCAAACATCTCCTGCAACTTCGCGCCCATCTTCTTCAGTTCTTTCTCAAGTTTTTCCTTGCGGCTCTTTTGCGCGGCCTTCTGCCAGACCAAATACTTCGCGTCCACGCTCTGGTCGAAGGCGTGCATTTTTTTGATGAGCTTGCGCAGTTCGCGCAGATGTCCGTCGCGGTTGGCGACTTTTTTGTCAACGATGACGCGGTCAAAGCGTTCCTTCGGCGGTTCGGACAACAGTTTTTCCGCGATCGCAATGTGTTCCTTCGCGGTAAAACCGAGGCCGTAAATGATGCTTTTCATCGCGACTTCGGCCTCCTCAATTTTCTTGCAAATTTCGACTTCCTGTTCGCGCGTGAGCAGGGGAACCTTGCCCATCTGGTTCATATACATCCGGACCGGGTCGTCGAGAATTTCAAGGCGCGAGTCTTCGTCCGCCTCCTCCTGTTGCGGCTGTTCGGACTGTTTGGAGCGGTCGGTGCGTTCCGCCTCGGCCTGATCCATGACGATTTCCACGTCGAGGCTTCGCAACTTCGTCAGCAGCGCATCGAGGTCGTCGGGACTCAAGTTTTCCGGCAGCACGTCGTTGATGTCGTCATAAGTGACGTAGCCGTGCTCCTGCGCGAGATGCAAAAGCGTCTTGATCGTCTCCGTCAAGTCCGCCGTCGGCTGCGCTGGCGCAAGCGTCGTTCCATTTCCATTCGTATGGCCGTTGTGCAAACGCTTTTCCGCCTCGGCAATCGAACTTGCCGAGTGCCCGGCGTTGCCGTTTGCTTCCGCCGGCTTGGACAAATCCTTCTTCGCCTTGCTGGAAATGATAAAACGCCGACTCACCGGCGCAGTTTTTGGCTTGACACCTTTTCCGCCGGTTTGACGGCTGTTCAACGCCTTCGCAGGCGTCGTTGTTTTTTGCTTCAACATAAATTATGAGACCCAAATAGACCGCTTCGGTTCAGAGAAATCGTGGCGACTCTGCCCTGCGAAAGCGGCGGCCCTGGAATGTTCACCCGAATTCACTCGCCCGTGAATCTTGGAAACTGCGAACACAGAAGACTGACGCGGATTCAGGATAGCCGCTTTTGCAAAGAATTCAAGCATTATCGCAACTTCAAAAACGGCTGGCAAAAACGCCTAAAATAGAGCCTAAATATCTAAAACAAAGGTAAATATATGAAATCTATTCAAACCAATTTCCGCACAGATCCAACATCTTTGCCAATTTGTTCGCGCAACTCATCCGGCGAATCGAATTTGCGCTCGCCGCGCAGTTTGTCTCCGATTTCAATCTCCAGTTCCTTGCCGTAAAGATTCCCGTCGAAATCCAGCAAGTGTGCTTCGACGCGAAGCTGTGCTTTGGCCGAAGCCACGGTCGGACGCAAACCAATATTGAGCGCGACGCGATAAGATTGCCCCTTCAGTTTTGTGCAGCAGGCATAAACGCCGTTCGGCGGAAGGATCAGATTCGTCGTGTCAAGATTCGCCGTCGGAAAACCGAGTTTGCTCCCGATCTTGTCACCTTCAACCACGCGGCCTGAAATCGCGTAAGGCCGTCCAAGCATCTGGCTCGCGGCGTCAAAATTTCCTGCACGAACCGTCTCGCGAATACGCGTGCTGCTGACAACTTGTCCGTCGAGCGAAACAGCCGCAAGTCCGTGAACTGAAAAATTTAATTCAAAGCCAAGGTTTTTCAGCAACGCGACATCGCCGCTGCGTTTGTGCCCAAAAACAAATTCTGCGCCGACGCAAATGCTGTGAACTTTTCCAAAATCTTGTGACAAGCTGTGAATGAATTCCTCGCCGGACTGCTCGCTAAATTTTTTATCGAATTGAATCAGCAACAATGCGTCCGCGCCGAGCAATTCAATCGCCCGCAGTTTTTGCGACAATGAATAAATCAGCGGCGGCGCTTTGTCCGGCGCAACGATTGCGTTTGGATGTTTGTCAAATGTCAGAACAACTGCAATCGCTTCGTGCTGGCGAGCGTCCGCAATGGTCTGCCGGATGATTTGTTGGTGGCCGAGATGCACGCCGTCGAAAAAGCCGATCGCAACGCAGACTTTTTTGCCTTCGGCTTTCAATTCGTTCGCGGTGCGAATAACTTTCATATTTTTGCCACAGATTTTCACAAATGAAACACAGATGGAATAATTTCTTATCTGTGTAAATCTGTGTGCATCTGTGGCTGATTTAGGTCGTTGCCAGTTTCAAAAATGGAATCACTCTTTTTTCCAGATCACTGGATGACAGCTTCAAAATTTCGTCAAGTGGCTTGGCATCGGCAACATCAAATTTCCCCGAAACGCTGCGACGCAATTTCGCCAAATGAGCGCCGCAGCCGAGTTTCTGGCCGAGATCGTGCGCGATGCTGCGGACGTAAGTTCCCTTCGTGCAGGCGACGCGGAATTCGCCGAGCGGCTCGGAATAATTCGTGAAACGAAAATTGTAAATGTGGATCAAGCGCGGCTCGCGCACGACTAAGACGCCTTTGCGCGCGAGTTTGTAAAGCGGCACGCCGTTCATTTTGATGGCCGAAACCATCGGCGGCATCTGCATCTGGTCGCCGATGAACTTGGCGGCTTCTTCGTTCAATCCTTCGAGTGTCAACGGCGGAACAATTTTCGTTTCGAGGATTTCGCCGTCGGTGTCGTAGCTGTTCGTTGTTTCGCCGAATTTTATTGTGCCTTCGTAGACCTTGTCGTCGCCCATCAATTTTTCGGAGAGCTTCGTGCCGCGTCCGAGGACGATGATGAGCAGGCCGGTCGCGTTCGGATCGAGCGTGCCGCAATGGCCAACTTTTTTGATCTGAAAACGGCGTCGGATCGCGTCCACGACATCGTGCGAAGTCGGGCCGTCGGGTTTATCAATGAGAATCGCGCCGTCGAATGCGGAAAAATCTTGCATGAAACAAATGACTTTTACGGAACGACAATTTCCAAATCCGGCGCGACGTGCCTGAAATTGCCGGGATTGAGTGTGACAACCCGCGTCGCCGACAGCCGCCGTGCATGGGTTGCATGAAGCGAGTCATAAATGCCGCCGCCCATCACCCCGCGCTGGCGCGCTTCATTCAAGGCTGTTTTGTAATCGTCCAACGTCAGCGCAGTCACCGCGACGGATTCTTCCAGGCCGAGAATCAGTTCCGCCGCCACGTCATTCGGCACTTTGTAAAAGGCCGTGAGTGTGGAGAAAGTTTCCGCGAAAGCATGGGCGCACGTCATCCGCTCGCGCGCCGCTTCAAACACCGCCAGACACCGCTTGTGCTGGGGATGCGGTGCCAGGATCACGGCGACCAATGCCGAAGTGTCGAAATAGGTCATCGAAAATAATGGCGGGACTTTTCAACTGCTTCTTCAATCGGCGTGGATGGAACTTTGCCCGTCCACATTTTTATTCCGGCCTTTTTGATGATTTTGCCGGATGATTCCGGTTGGACTTCCAAAACAATCCTGCCGGGCGAGGCCGTCAGCTTGATGGATTCGCCGGATGCGATTCCGGCGGCCTTGCGGATGTCGCGCGTCAGAACAATCCGGTTTTGCTTGTCAGGTTCAATGATTGCAGTCATGGCATGAGCGTGCCACGAGAATGGCACGCTGGCAAATGAAATTATTTCGCGGCAATCTGTTCACTAGCAGTTTGGTGAAAAACGATTGAACTAGCGGAAGAGATGTTTGTCTGAAACTCATGCGTGGAAAACCTCAAGCCCAGCCGGACTTTCTGACGGTCATCAACCTTAACCAATGTGTGCCTGCGGACCATCCGCTGCGCGTCATCAAAAGCCAGGTGGACGCCGTCCTCAAAAAGCTCTCCCCGCTCTTTGACGAACTCTACGCCGAGGATGGGCGGAGCAGCATCCCGCCCGAACAACTGCTCAAGGCCCGCGTGCTCACCGCCCTTTACAGCGTCCGCAGCGAACGGCTCTTCTGCGAACAGCTCGGCTACAATCTGCTCTGGCTCTGGTTCCTGGACCGGGAGTTCCACGAAGGCAGTTTCGACCACAGCATCTTTGCCAAGAACTACGAGCGTGTGCTCTCCGCCGACGTGGCCAAACTCTTCTTCCTCGAAGTGTATGACTTGAGCCGGCAGGCCGGCTGGACCAGTGACGACCACTTCACCGCCGACGGCACGCTGATCGAAGCGTGGGCCAGCCTGAAAAGCTTCGTTCGCAAGGACGGGGCGGATCGAGCCAAGGTGGTGTCGGCCAAAGATGAAGACCCCGGCAATCCCACGATTGATTTTCGCGGGGAACCAAGGCGCAACGACACGCACCAGAGCACGACCGATCCCGACAGCGTGCTGTATCGGAAAGCCAGCGGGAAGGAAGCCCGGCTGTGTTTCGGAGCGCACGCCCTGATGGAAAACCGGAATGGCTTGTGCGCCGACTTCACCCTGCATAATCCGATTGAAGCCAGCGAACCGATGGTGGCCCTGCAACAGGCCGACGCCCACCGGCAGATGCATGAAGGCGTGACCCTCCAGACGCTCGGCGCGGACAAGGGCTATCACCAGAAAGGCTTTGTGCAAGGCTGCCGGGAACGGGAGATCGCGCCGCATGTGGCGTGCAAAGATAACGTGCAGGTGGCTGGACTGGACGGGCGCACCCTGACGCAGCGGAGCTATCAAGTCAGTTTGAAAATCCGCAAGCGGGTGGAGGAAATATTTGGCTGGATCAAGACGGTGGGCGGATTCAGACGGAGCCGGTATCGGGGACTGGAGCGCACGCAGGCCTGGGGTTACTTCGTGGCGGGAACTTACAACC
>DATCDZ010000072.1:0-3792 GCA_036510395.1 Verrucomicrobiia bacterium | reverse complement strand
TCCTGTCAATCGTATTTAAGAATCCTAAAATTGTTTCAAGAACCGCACGTCGTTTTCGTAGAAGAGGCGGATGTCGTTGATGCCGTAGCGGAGCATGATGCGGTTTGCCTCAAGCTGCGGCGGCGAGTTTCCGGCGGGCAGGCACCTTGCGCGCGGGTGCGAGCCGGATGAGCCGGTCGGCGTAACGTTCTTGCTGTTTTATGTGGTCGGCGAGCATTCGGTCAATGTTGTGACCGTAGCGTGCGGAGATTTCCATGCGGGCGGCGCGCACTTCATCAATTCCAGGATCGGCGTGTTTTTTCATAATCTTGTTCCAAGTAAATCCACGGGCGTCAGCAGCATCGGCATCGGCAGGCCGAGCCGTTCGTTGACGTGTCTAATGTGGTCGAGTTTGTTTGGATTGGCAAGATGGACGCAGTTCCACGTGAGCAGAAAATCGCAGCCGTGGACGGAGGCCAGCGCCAGATGCAACGCGTCGCCGGTGGGACTTTGCGGCATCAGCTTGTGACGTTGGTAGGCACGGATGATTTCGCCGATGCGCGGGGTTTCATCAAGCACGGGCAAGTCACGGAGAAGTTGCAATGATTTCTCGCGTTTGGTGGAGAGATACGCCGGGCTTTCCAATTCCTGCAAGACGGCGAGACTGGTCACAAGTTCGTGGCCGTGGCGATGTTCGTCCCACCATTTCCGCGTCCAGTGATGGCGGGAAAGGCTTTCAATATCCTTTCGCGTTTCGTGGTAGAAACTCGGAATCGTAGTTTCGATGTAAATTTCCACGGACGTTAAAATTAATTTGCCGGATTAAAACTGTTTCAAGAACCGCACGTCATTTTCGTAGAAGAGGCGGATGTCGTTGATGCCGTAGCGAAGCATGGCGATGCGTTCGATGCCGAAGCCGAACGCCCAGCCGGTCCAGACTTCGGGATCGTAGCCGACGGTCTCGAACACTTGCGGATGCACCATGCCGCAGCCGGCGATCTCCAGCCAGTCCTTGCCCATCTTCTTCACGAGCGCGTTGGTGAAATCAATCTCGTAGCTCGGCTCGGTGTAGCTGAAATAATGCGGACGAAAACGGATCTTCACGTCGCTGCCCATGAGTTCGCGGAAGACGAATTCCACCGTGCCCTTGAGGTCGCCGACGGTGACGTTCTTGTCCACGTAAAGCCCCTCTATCTGGTGGAACGTGGGATTGTGCGTGGAATCGGCGTTGTCGCGCCGATACACGCGGCCCGGCACGATAATACGCACCGGCGGCGGCTGCTTTTCCATCACCCGAATCTGAACGGACGACGTGTGCGTGCGTAACAGTAGGACAGGAGTCGCGCCTGTCTCTAACTTTTTATTTTCTGAATTTTGAGACAGGCGCGACGCCTGTCCTACGCCAAGATAAAACGTGTCTTGCGAATCGCGCGCCGGATGGTCGGCGGGCGTGTTCAGCGCGTCGAAGCAATGATACTCGTCCTCAATCTCCGGCCCGTCGGCGACGGCGAAACCGATCTTGCGGAATGCGCGCACGATGTCGTCTGTGACTTGGGTGAGCGGATGCAATTTGCCAAGCGCGCGGCGGCGGCCGGGCAGCGTGAAATCGGTCGGCTCTTTCGGCAGCGCGGCTTTGAGTTCCAATTCCTCGCGGCGCGATGCGAGCACGGCTTCGAGTTCAATTTTCGCGGCGTTGATGAATTTGCCGGCAACGGGCTTTTCCTCTTTCGAGAGCGTGCCGAGTTGTTTCATGAGCACGGTGAACTTGCCATTTGGGCCGATCCACGCGCCCTTGGTTTGTTCAAGCGCGGCGAGGTCGGGCGCGGCGTTAAGTTCCGCGAGCGCGGTTTGTTTCAGCGGTTCAATTTCGTTCAGTAGCGACATGGCCGAATTTTGAGACAGAATTAACAAAAATTACAGAATTTTTTTTGGCGACAATGGCTGGAACCTCCTCGCGCAACCGCAATTTGTCGCCGCCACCGAGGATAAATCTGGAATCTGCCAAACTCAATTTGGCTACGCTGATTCGGTCGGTCCAGAGCGACTTCCTAATGAGCTTGCCGCGCACACGAATTCGCGCATAATAGTTGCTTGATTGAACGTGATGAACTAGGTTCGCCACGGGCGTTTTTTGCCAGCGTGAGTCTGCATTATACAATGAATTGATTCTTATGCGTATTTGGAACACCGGTGTCGAAAATGCAAATTGAGAAAAGCGAAAACAGGTGGTTCAAACAATCAAATCAACATAATGGAAGGGTGGCTGAGTGGTTAAAGGCACCTGACTCGAAATCAGAAGTAGTCGCAAGGCTACCGTGGGTTCGAATCCCACCCCTTCCGCCACTTTAATTTTGAAGAAATTTCGTCGCAGGCGACGAGTTTTGTGATTGTGCGGAATTGAATCCGGCCACCTAATACTTTATGCCCACTTCATTTGCCCTCTCAACCACAGCCAGCGCAGGGGCGGATTCTGACTGAAACGCGAAAATATTGAACATTTGAAAAAAGTATTGCATATGCTTTTTTTGGCCATATTTTTAATGCAATATTTCAAAAAGGTTTCCAAAGCCGTTTGAATCCAATCACCCGGTTGGAAACTGTGAATGAAAGGCGCCATGCCACGGTTCGAGGATCAAACAAAAGCACAAATTCAAAGTCACCTCGCATTAGAGGATCACAATAATTTAAGACTTAATTTTCTTACCGACCTGTATAAGGCATCTCGGAGATTTGTGTTGGCCGCAATGCTCATCACTTGCTGCGTCGGAATGTGGGCATATTATAGCCGTGATAATCTCGATACAAAATTGTTGAAAGACCTTCGCTCAAGCCCAGATTTGACGCGTCTTATCACAGGGACTTCTGTGCCGCAGGAACCTGCTGGTCCACAAGGCCCAAAGGGCTTGAAAGGAGATCAGGGATTGCAAGACCCAAAGGGTGGTAATGGAGCGGCTGGTCCAAAGAGAGATCCAAGCCAGCCCGCAGATCCGCCATCCAGTAAAACCGCGCTTGAAAGCAGCGACGCCGATGCAACAATTTGGTATCGGCAACCCGCCCAGCAATGGCTGGAAGCCATGCCGCTCGGCAACGGCATGATTGGGGCAATGGTCTTTGGCGGCGTTCCGGAAGAACGGATCGCACTCAACGAATCTTCTTTTTGGTCGGGCCGTCCGCATGATTACGACGACACCAATGCGTTCCAATTTTTCCCGCAAATCCGCGATCTGGTTTTCGCCGGAAAATTTCAGGAGGCCGAGAAGATGGTCAACGACCATTTCTACGGAAAGCCCAAGGCGCAGGAGGCATACCAACCGATCGGCGACCTGCTGCTGGACTTTGGGACTACAAACTTCACCGACTACCGCCGCGAGCTGGACATGGAGACAGGAGTCGCCAAAGTGAGTTATCGCTCGGGCGACGCGGTGATCACGCGCGAGATGTTCGTCTCCTGGCCCGACCGCGTTCTGGTGGTGCGCATCAGCGCGGACAAGCCAGGGCGCGTCTCTTTTGGCGCCCAGTTTCGCGGGCCGTATTTGGAGACGAGTGTTGCCGAACGCGACCGCCTCATCATGGACGGAACTTGGAACGGTCCGTTTCCTGGTCCGGCCACGGGCATGGCCGGCCTGATTGCGCACACCACCGGCAAAGGTCTGCGCTACGAAACGGCGCTGGTCGCCCGTCTCGAAGGCGGCCGGTCCGAAGCTGTCGGCTCCACGCTCAATATTACGAATGCCGACGCTGTCACACTCGTCATGGCGTTGGCCACCAGTTTTGTGAACTACCAGGATATTAGCGTCGACCCCGTGACACGAT
>DATCDZ010000071.1:0-31573 GCA_036510395.1 Verrucomicrobiia bacterium | reverse complement strand
TCACCGCAAGCTGGTGCGTGACGTGCAACGCCATCGTCAAACCCGCGCTCGAAAACGCTTCCGTTTCCGCAAAGTTGAAGGAAATGAATGCTGTGGCGTTGCTGGCGGATTACACGCGAACGCCGCCGCTCATCACCGATGAAATATCCAAATTCGGCGGCGCAGGCGTGCCGCTGGTTTTGGTTTATCCAAAAAATCCCGGAGCGGCGGCGATGGTTTTGCCGCAGCCATCGCCGTTGCAACTGCCTTCAGGTTACGAAAAAATTGTCCTGGACGCGCTTGACCGTGCGGCGCATTGAACATTTTCTGAAACCCAGTGTCAAAATTTGCGTCTCTTATTAAAGTAATTATGAAAACTGCAATTGCATTATTCACCGCATTGACATTCGCGACGGCGGCGTTCGCCGTCGAAGTCGGCAAGCCCGCGCCGGATTTCACCGGCACTGACATCAACGGCAAGACGATTCACCTGTCCGATTACAAGGGCAAGATTGTCGTCATCGAATCCTACAATTCCGATTGTCCGTATTGCATGAACCATTACAAAACCGGCGCAATGCAGGAAACGCAAAAGGATTTGGCGGCAAAAGGTATCGTCTGGCTGATCGTGGATTCCGTGAACAAGAAAAATTTCAGCTATCGCACGCCCGAACAGGCGCGCAAGGAACTGGCCGACCGGAAAATCACCGCGACGGCCTGGATTGACGACAATTCCGGCGACATCGGCCATCTTTATGGCATGGAAACGACACCGGATATGTATGTCATCAACAAGGACGGCACGCTGGTTTATGACGGCGCGATTGACGACCGCCCCGAACCCTTCGGCGACCCGCGCACGGCGAAAAATTACGTCCGCACCGCTGTGGCTGAATTGATTGCCGGAAAGCCGGTTGAAGTTTCGCAGACGAAACCTTATGGCTGCGCCATCAAATACGCGGACTAATTTATTGAATCTTTTTTCAAGGGCAGCGGCGATTTTTCGCCCTGCCCTTTTTCTTTTAGTGCGGACGAACGGCGCACCCATTTTTCCTGCTGCAATTCCTTTGAAAGCGTGAAGCCGAATTCCTTCAGGAACATTTCCACCGGCGCGAGAATGTTAATCGGTCGCCGAGTGAACGTGTCCTTGTAAGCCAATCGCACCGCACGCAGGCCGAGGCGGAATCCTTTCTGCACCCGACCGTAAAGTTCATCGCAAACAATCGGGCTGCCAGATTCTGCGAGGTGCAAACGGATTTGATGCGTGCGACCCGTCAGCGGACTCGCCTCAATAAGCGTGAACCGTTCATTGCCCAGCAGCATGCGGAAATGCGTCTCGGCTTCCTTGCCTTCTTCCGAATTGTCCACGCGCATCTTGCCGAAATTTTTCGGGTCCGGGCCAAGCGGCAATTCGCAAGTCCATTCCTTCTCGCGCGGCACGCCTTCGACGACGGCAAGGTAAGTTTTCTCCATCCGTCGCGACTCGAACATTTCACCCATCGCACGCATCGCGCCCTCGCTTTTGGCGAAGAGCATCACTCCGCTCGTGTCCGCATCCAGCCGGTGGACGTGCCGCAGATATGTCAAGTTGCGCGAGCGCGCCCAAAAATCATCCGCGCGTATGGACGAATCAATCGCCGTCTGCAGGTTCCAGTTCGTCTTGCGCCATGAATCCGGCACGAGCATCCAGCCGCGCGGCTTGTCAATCGCCAGCACCGAGCGGTCCTCAAAGATGACGGGAATCGGCTCGCAGCCCGGCAGTTCGATGAAATTGGGTTTGGCCATGCGTCAGCAAATTAACGACGACGCTGACGTTCTTGAAGAACTGGATTTGGTGTGCGTCCAATACTGTCCGCGTCGCGATAATCCTTAATTTCGGCGGCAATGTCATTTTCTGAAAGGCATTGCGCACCGGGTAGAGATCGCGTCTTGCGCGCCAGACTTTGCCAACCGGCATAGCCATTCTTGGCTTCGTCATAATTAAAATCCGCCGTATTCATAGTGGAAAATTATCTTGTTTTGCGCGGTGAGGCAAGCCAGGCGGCTCAAACTTTTCGGCAAGGCAGACAGGATTAACAAAATTTTTACTGCGATTGAATCAAACGATAAAAGCTCTGACTGCCGACAACTGGATTGGTAGTTGTATTTTGAAGATTCACAATTGCCGGAACATTCGTCAGCGTCGCCCATGAATTCGGATCGGCGAGATTGGTTGTCGTTTGCAAATTGAAATTCTGTGCTGACATTGGCCATTGCAACATCAAATTGCCGTCGCTCATTTGCGCTTGCAACGAAGGTGGCAATGAAATGGAAAATGCTAGATTCTCAACTGTCAACTGCGCGTTTGTAGATGTGCCGCCAACGATGCCGATAAACAATTCGTTCGTCTGTCCGGCAAACGCTGAAACGTCAATCGAACCGCTGCTGAATGTGACGTTGGTTTGAATCACGTTTCCGGCGATTAACAAAACATTCGTGCCATTGAAAGCCGACGCGAGCGAATCACTTTGCCAGTCGCCTTGAATTATGTAATTGAACGACAATGAAACCGCGTTTGTCGGAACCACCAACTGCATCCACGCATACGCCGGAACATTTGTGCTGCTGTTGCTTTCGCCGTTGGGTCTCACTCCAAGTGGATGAATTTGAAATTGTGAATGGACAGAATTTTCCGGGGTGGTGTTCAGGTTCATCAACAGTTCCCCATCCACCCCGAATATCGCAAGCTCCAATGTTTGTTCAGATGTGTCTATGATGTTGCCAACAATTTGAGCGGTTGATTTGGCGACCGCATCATATTCTTGAAAGTTTGAGTTCAAATAATTGGTTCCGTAATTCCAATCTTTCTGCGTCAAATCCCAGGGAGAATTATCGTTGAATTGCACGTAAACCGAACCGTTTGTGGGCGCTTGTGAAAACAACCCGCCTTGTTCAAATGACCATCTAAAACCCATCTTGGAAATATCTTCGTTCTGAATCGTATTTGAATACCAAGAACAAGGATAACCGTGAAAAGATCCAAGCTGCTTGAACCAGTTTATCAAGTCGGGCGCATTGGTTGGAAACCCATCGGTCAAAATCACATTGGCCGCGTTGGTTTTTAACAGGCCGAAGGCCGAAACGTAATTGTCCGCCCAAGCGAAATTCAACGGCAGTGGATGGTAATATGAGGAGGCTTCAAAGAAACCGGCGTTTAAATTTGCAAGTGCCGCCAAACCTGCGGAATCCAGATTAAAATTTGCATCTGCCCCGACTTCTGCTTCGTCAAACAAAGTCATCTGCATATTTGTCGCCGGCCATGGCGTGGACGACCATTCCTGGCCGTTGCCAAAATTGGTTCCCTGCAAAAAGGTGGCTGCATAAGAGTTTACCAAAGTGCCAAAACTGTGGCCGATAAAATGAATGGGCTTGGAATAATTTGGTCCCAATACATTCAGCAATGCCTTTCCGAGTAAAATCCCCTGACCCGGCGTCTGGCTGCCTGCGTGGCCAGGTTTATTGAGTGGGGAAGTGGCCGCGCTTTCCCAGTTCCAAGCCATGATGTTGGCCGTGACGCCTTGGGCCTGCAAACCTGCCGCCATCGTTGTTGGCCAATCCTCTATTCCGTTAGGGGTGAAAACGGGAGCTAAATCCAACTCCCAAAATTTTAATGGAATCCAGCCATGCGTTAAAACAATGGTCATGGCATTGGTATTAACGGCAGATGAGGCATAGCTTACAAAATTGCCATTCTGATAAACCTCAAGTTGAGGCGGCAAAATTGTTATTGAAGAAAAAAATAGTTCTGCGGCTGTCGGCACGCGATTGGTTTGAATAATTGTCAAGGGCGTTGGGAGCAGAGAGAGCGTCAAACTTTGCAAAAGAAGGTAAGCATTTAGATTATCGTATGTATCACCAGTCGTAAAAAAAATATATGTCGGGGTTGTAAAATCAAATGTTCCGCTAGACGTCTTCATTATTTGACCTGTAATACAATCAACTGATTGAATGGAAAATGAAGTGGCAGTAAAAGATACGGTTGTTTTATATGTTCGCCCTGGAGATCCAAGCCAATTGCCAGCGTAAAGGTTTCCATATTCAGCTAGTAAACTGGTCTGCTTAATATTGTTTGTTGCTGCTGTCCAAGGCTGGGTCATCACGCCAAAGACCGATTGCATAAATGAAGATCCCCCGCTACCACTCCAAACAAACTCCACTGTGCCACCCGCCAGAGTATACGCAGATTTTGATATTATTGCTCCATCGCCGCGAAATTTATTAGCGTGGAATATTACGCCGTTAGTTGTGGATTCAAATATACCTAGCACGCTATTTGTATAGCGCACAATGATTGTTGAATACTGATCAGGATTATCGTCTGCATAATTAAAACCGTTTATGCTGTTCAGAATTATTTGTGCGTGCGCGCCCGCGCACACGAACGCCGTCAACATCATTTGAAGAATTTTCTGTTTCATAGATTTTCCTTGCTTTCGGGTTATATCGAATCATCTCAGAAACCTGTGTCCGCGTCAAGCGCGTCGTGTGGCCTATAGCCTACATCAGTCACCGGCATTTCCAGCTAAAATTCGGCAAATGCGCCATGACATTGCGAAACAATTCGGTCAACGGGTTCGGAAAATGCGGCTGGAGCAAAAGTTATCCCAAGAAACTCTCGCCGCCAAAGCCGACATTGACCGGGCCTTTTTGAGCGGCATCGAGCGCGGCGTGGAAAACCCAACATTGTTCACCATTCAGGCCATTGCGGATGCGCTTGGAACGGATGTTGGAAATCTGATGAGGGGTATTTGAAGTTTAATCACTTCCGTTTTGGAGATTCACCTTGGAAAATTATTTCCAAAGCGCGGGAAGCTGCTGCTGGATAAATCATTTTTCCCGTAATTTCATTTGACGAATTCCGCGCGCGGGCGTATAAAACATGACGATTTGAGAGTTTAGAGTATGCAGTTGCCGGCACAAAGCAAATCCAGGTTCCTCACCAATTAGTTGTGCCTGCAACGGAAAAAACCACTTTATGTTGTGGTTTTTGCTTTACTTGAACCGGCAATTGTGGTTGCCTTATGGCGATTAATCGCAGTCAATTATCATGTATCTCAAAAATCTGACGGTTTTTGGCTTCAAATCCTTCGCGGACAAAACCGCGCTGAATTTTCAGCCCGGCGTCACGGCCATCGTCGGTCCGAACGGCTGCGGCAAATCCAACGTCTCCGATGCCATCCGCTGGGTGCTCGGCGAACAATCGGCCAAGGCGTTGCGCGGCGGCGAAATGGCCGACGTGATTTTCAATGGCACGGACGGTCGCAAACCGATGGGCATGGGCGAAGTCTCGCTCACGCTTGGCGGCGTGGATGGCGAAAATCTTCGTGCGGCGGGCGTCGAAGTTTCTTACGACGAGGTCACGCTCACGCGCCGGATTTTTCGCGACGGCGGCAGCGAATATTTTCTGAACAAAACCCCGTGCCGGCTGAAAGACATCCAGCAATTTTTCATGGGCACCGGCATCGGTCGCACGAGCTACAGCATTCTCGCGCAAGGCCACATCACGCAGATTCTTTCGAGCAAGCCGGAAGACCGCCGGATGATTTTCGAGGAAGCCGCAGGCATCACGAAATTCAAATCACAAAAAAAGGAATCGCTCCGCAAACTCGAATACACCGAGCAAAATCTTTTGCGCGTCGCTGACACGATCAAGGAAGTAAAACGGCAGATCGGCTCGCTTCAGCGTCAGGCCGGAAAGGCGAAACGTTACAAACAAATATCGCTGGAACTGCAGCATCTCGAAACGCAGCTTGCGCGGCATCAGTTCGACGTGTTGCAATCTGAAATCGCCGGGAAAAATTCCGCCGTCGAAAAATTGCGGAACGAAATTGAAACCGGCTCGAATGATGTTCTGTGCTTTGAAAATGAAATTTCACAACTGCGCGAACGGCTTTCGGATTTGGAACACGAAGTCGCCGCGCAGCAGCAGCGCGGACTGGAATTGAAAGGCGAGATTGACCGGCACGAAAGCCGGATTCAATTCAACGAAGAGCGGCTGAACGAAATCGCGTCGCAAAATTCCAAGGCGCTCGCGGAGATTTCGCAGTCCGAAGAACGGCTTCGCGCCGCCGAGGAAGAATTGGCGAACGTGAAGCAGCATTTATCCAAATCAGAAAGCGCGCTCGCGGAACACAAACTTACGCTTGAGAAAAAACAATTCGCGCTCACGCAGGTTGAAAGCGATTTGAAGCGATTACAGGAAGATTTGCGCGACGCGCAATCCGCCGCGTTTTCCGCCGCGCAGGATTTGACGCGCATCCGCAACGAAATCACCGCGCTCGATCTGCAGAAACAGGGCAACACGATCCGGCTCGAAAAACTTTCCGCCGAAAAAGTGCAGCTTGAAGAAGAGCGCACGCGGCTCGAATCGCGCCTGCACGAATTCACCGCGAGCGTCGAAGTTGAAAAACTGAACGTCGCGACGGCGCGAGGCTCGGTCGAGCAGCGACAAAATCGTTTGCGCGAACTGCTGGTTGAGTTGCAGCAATCGTCCACCGAGCAGGATCAGTTTTTACAGGCGCAGGCCGAGAAGCGTTCGCGTTTGAGCGTGCTCGAACAGCTTGAAGGTTCGCGCGAAGGTTTTGACGCGGGCGCGGTCGCGGCGTTGCGGCAATCGCGCTCCGTCATCGGCTCGCTTGCGGATCGCATCCGCGTTCCCGAGCAGTTTGTTGTCGCGGTTGAGAACGCGCTCGGCCATCATTTGCAGCTCGTCCTGACCGAGCAGCCGGAATCCGCGCAGGAAATTCTTGCCGATTTGAGCGCGAACAAATCCGGCCGCGCGAGCGTCGCCGCGCTTTCCATCGGAATTCCCGACGACAAGCAACTTGTGTTCGGTGGCGAATTGTCGTCCGACGAAAATAAAGCCGCCGCGCAAAACGGTTTGAAACAAGGCCAGATTGTCCGCGCGCTCGACGTGGTCCAAACCGATCCGTCCGTGGAAAAACTTTTGCGCGCGTTGCTTGGCCGCACGTTCATCGCGTCGGATTTGCCGACGGCGACGGCGCAAATCCAGAACGGCCACGCGGGCTGCGATTTTGTCACGCTGACCGGCGATCTGTTGAGCCGCCACGGAATTTACACGGGCGGTTATCTGAACGGCCACGGAAATTCCAAAGCGCCCGGCTCGATCCTTGGCCGAAAAAATCAGATCACCGAACTGCAGGCGGAATTGGCGGAAATCCAGAATCGCGTCGCCGAGGCGAGCCGCAAACGCGGCGCGCTGTTGAGCGAGCAGACGGAATTGCAGGCGAGTTTGCAGGAAGCGCAGACGGAATTGCGCGAGCAGGAAGTCGCGATTGCGACGCGCGAAGGCGAATTCAACGCATTGCAAAATTCAAATCGCCTGTTGCACCAGAAAATTGACACGGTCGTTTTTGAAGTCCAAAGCCTCGCGGCGCAGGAACAGGAAGGAATTCAGAAACGCAATGCGCTCACGGCACAGTTGGAAAAATTTGAAACGTCTGAGCGCGGCGCGCAGAAGCAGGTCGCGTCGCTGACGGCTGAATTGGAAAATTTGCGCCAGCAGCGCGACACGGCGAACACCGCGCTGACCGAAAGCAAAATCGCGCTCGCGTCGGACGAGCAGCTTGCGGCATCGTTCCGCCAGCAGCAGCAATCTTTGGCACAGCGCATCCGCGAACTCGCGCAAGTCATCGAGCAGCGCAAGGGCGAATGTTCGTCGTTCATTTCGCGCAAAGAGCGGGCGGAGTCGGAAATTTTGGAATCGCGCGCGCAAATCGAAAAGATTTCCCACGAACGCGAGCAGGTCAACGCGCAGGCGGCGGAATTGCTCGCGCAAAAAAATTCGCAGGAAACGGAAATCGCCACGCGTGACGAAAGCTTGCGCTCGCAGCGCAGCCGTTTGACGGAGTTGCAAAATCAGCGCGGCGCGATTGAAATTGAACTGGCGCAGAAAAATATGTCCGTGCAAAACCTGCGCGAAAAAATCCAGCAAAAATACCACGTCAACCTGGACGACATCCGCAGCGAGTGCATCACGATCACTTACGCCGACGAAGGCGCGGCGAAAGTCGAGACGCTCACGCCGGAACAAATGGCCGAGGCAGGCGCGGCGACGGATTGGAACGCCGTCGCGCAGCAGATCGAGGCGTTGCAAAAACGGCTCGACGAAATCGGGCCGGTGAATCTGGTCGCAATTGAAGAATACGAGGAGACCGAGCAGCGTCATCAATTTCTCACGACGCAGCATGACGATCTGGTCAACGCCAAGGCGCAATTGCTTGAAGTCATCAACCGCATCAACACGCAGACGCGGCAGATGTTTTTGGAGACGTTCGAGAAAATCCGCGACAATTTCCGCGCGATGTTCGTGGACGTTTTTGGCGGCGGCAAGGCGGATTTGATTTTGTCGGACGAAAACGACGTTCTCGAAAGCGGCATTGACATCGTCGCACGTCCGCCCGGAAAACAATTGCAGGGCATTTCACTGTTATCCGGCGGCGAGCAGACGATGGTGGCCGTGTCGCTGCTGTTCTCCATTTACCAGGTCAAGCCGAGTCCGTTCTGCGTGCTGGACGAGTTGGACGCGCCGCTGGACGAGTCGAACATCAACAGGTTCGTGCGCGTGCTGCAGCGTTTCATCACGCAGTCGCAGTTCATCATCATCACGCACAACAAACGCACCATCGGCATGGCGGACGTGCTTTACGGCGTGACGATGGAGGAACACGGCGTGAGCAAGATCGTCAGCGTGAAATTCCACAAGGTTGATGAAACAACGACTGTCACAGCCACTGCGCCGTCGGTGAAAGCGGAAAATGCTTCGGAAGCGGAAATTTCAAATTAAGCGCGGCTGGCCTGTGCTTATGAGTCCGCTCGCAACTTTTTCAAGGACAATGATTCGTCAAGGCGTCTTGGGATGTGCCAATGGCAGCATAAAACTGCACAGTTGAAGATTGAATGTCCGGTGGCGGACGCCAAGGAGGGTGGGGTGAGGAACCCCGCTGAAGAGACACTCTGCCACCGGACGGTATTTATTTCGCACATTCCGCAACCCAATGCCATCCATTCCTTGTCATTTGCCTGTAGTTTATTGCCATTGAAAATTTCTTGGACTGCACCCTCAACGCCAGAGTTTGGAAAGAATCCGTCCGAGTTGCTGCGCGTGCAAATCGAGGTCGCCGTCCGTCCAGACGACAAAATCGGAGCGGGCGATTTTTTGTTCGACCGGCATCTGCGCGGCGATGCGCCGCCGGATTTGCTCCGCAGTCCAGCCGCGTTCTGAAAGCCTTTTGCGCTGGTTCGCGGCGGAACAGGCGACACAGATGATTTTGTCGAAATGCGATTCGGCGTGCGTTTCAAACAACAGCGGAATGACGACGACGGCCAGTTTGCTGTTTTCATTGCGTCCGCCGCCGCTTCGCTCCGGCGCGGCACGCCATGTTTCGATTTGCGCGAGCCAGCGTTCACGGATGAGCGGGTGCAGAATTTCCTCCAGTTTTTTTCGGGCGTAAGCATCGGTGAAAACAATGCGGGCAAGTTCATCGCGTTTCAATTCTCCGGCGGATGAAATGATTCCACCGCCGAATTGCCTTGTTATTTCGACGAGCGCGGGCTGGCCGGGTTCGACAAGCCGCCGGGCTAGTTCGTCGGTGTCCACGACCTGCGCGCCACGGGCGCGGAGCATTTCAGCGGCGGTGGACTTGCCCATGCCCACGCCACCTGTCAGTCCACAGGTTTTCATCGGCAGACGAGGCATCACGGCCCGATTTTCGCGCGGTAAAAGCGGTCGTGATAATTTGTCTGGGTGGAATCGTTGAACGTGATTGACGGCAGTGTGCTGGTATAAACATTGACCCAGTTCACGAGGTTGGTGGAGGCCTGGATGATGACGGTCGAGGCGTTCGGATTTGAAATCGTCAGGTGGAACGCACCGCCGCCCACGGAAATGGCCGACACCTGCGGAGGCGGCAGACTGCTGACGACGTTGACGGCCACGGAGGCGGAATTATTGTCTATATTTGCGTCCGTAGTGTCCGCTTGGACAATGGCGGAATTGGTGATTATTCCCACACTGCTTGAACTCATCGTCAGCATGAGTTGCGCCCCGGCACCAGTCGCAAGTGTGCCGAGATTCCAACTGATCTGCGACGCATTGACTTCAACAGACGAGCCAACAAGTGTGTTGGTGATAGCGACAACGGTAACGCCGGATGGCAGCGTGTCCAACATAATCATGTTACTGGAGGATGAAGGTCCATAATTGGTCAGACCGACGGTGTAAGTGACATTGCTGTTGACCAGAACATCGGTGGCCGAGGCCGTCATCGAAAGGGCTTTGTCAGCAGCGAATCCAACGAGGCTGCCGGTGGTCAGGGTGAACGACCAGCCGTTGGAAATAACGCCTGAATCGGGCGATTGATCGTCCAAGACAAAGAGCGACCACGCGCCGTTGGGATTGCCGCCGTTCAAGGCTGCCAGCGTGGAACCATAGGGCGGCGCGGGCGCGGTGATGGGAGTTATGAAATTGTTTCCGGCGAGGGCATTGATCAAATTAGCTCCGGCGGGCGTCCCCAAGCCGGTGCAAAGGTCATAACCATTGGTCGCGTAAAACAAATTCGGACTCAAGCTCCATGTGTTGTTGCCGGTCGTGATGTCGTGAAAGCAATTCGTATAAATTGCCGACTGGGCGATGGCATAGAGCGCCGGGTTGAGAAAACCGACCGATCTGTTTCCGTTGAGCGCAGCTTGCTGGTTGACCAAGGCGGTGAAGCCGGCCCATAGCGGCGATGCACAACTGGTTCCGCCAAAGGTGCCATTAAGACCGCCACCATAGTTGACATAAACATTGTCCGCTGTCAGCGCGACATCGGGAATGTTTCGGAAAGTCGTTGAACCCATGTTGTCCGTCATGTTGATGTTTGTCTGCCAGCTAGGTACCAAATAGGCCGTGCTGATGCCGCCGCCGCCGCCGATGCCGTCGTCGGCCGGGCCGAATTCAATACCCCAGTTCCAGACGGTTTCGGACGCCCAGGCATTGTTGGCGGACGTCGTCAGGGTCGTGCCGCCGACAATCGTGATGTGCGGGTCATCGCAGGGTTGGGGAATTTGGCCGGTCAACCACGCATCGCTGTCGCCGGATGCATTGAAGAAGGACTGGCCTTGTGCGGCAAACTGCTGGTAAATCTGCTCTGTGAGCGCATCTATGGGATACGACCATGAAGCGCTTAACTGCCTGACCTGATTGCTTGCCGCCATCGCGTTCAAGATGTCATCGGGCAAGGAACCTTCAAAGACAAGCACTTTGGATATTCCCGGAGCCATGGAAATCACCATTTCAATGTCCAGCGACACCTCGTCATTGGCATTACCAGAACCTCCGTTATATCCGTCCAGCAAAACAGCCTGAACAGGCACGTTTGGCAAACCTGCCTGAATTTCATAAGCCGTGATGTCACTTTGGAAAAAACCCGAATCAAATTGCAGCAGGCCGACCGTCTGACCGGCACCGGTCAACGTCGCGCCAGGAACATACGCGCTTCTAAAATCGCTGCCGATGTAGCCGCCGCCGGGACCCGAACCTAAAGCCGGTTTGACATTCGACACGGGCATCTTGTGCAACAACGAATGCGGCACTTCGTAATTATCCAAACCGGTAACGTGCAACACCGGCAGGCTTGAGCCCACAGAAGGCTCGGCATCCGGCGCAAAAAAATCGCGGTTCTCCGTCGGGTGATGATAAGTCCGCATCTTTACATGAAAGGCTTTTTCCACGTCCGAAACTTTTCCGCTCACGTCCAGCAACATGCGGTTGCCATGCGTTTTCGTCACCGCCAGTCCGTTTGCGTTCGCGAAATCAACCACCTTCTGGTAATCCTGCTCCGTCGGCCCGAATTGCGCCGTGAATTCATCCGGCGTCAGGTAGCGATGATAATTCGTGCTGGACGGATCATAAATCTGCCGGAGCAGGTTGGTGAGCGCATCCGTGTTTCTCAATGGCAGGCCGATGGCAAGGGTCAGGTTAGTATTTGCAGGCAGCAGGCCTTTCGCCTGCAAACCCGACACGACCGCCGGCACATGACCGTGCAAAGTCTTCATTCCCGGATCCGCCGCGAAAGCCGCCGCGCCGGACAAGACCAATCCCATGACGGCCGCCAGCAGACTTCTCCTTGTTAAATTGCGCATAAAGCTAATCGTATTCATAACGGTCAGGGAAAATGTGGCGCGGTTCCATAAGCCGATGGTCTGTTCGTGCCTGACGTGATCGTCTTCCCGCTCGCGGCATCAGGCAGCGAATTGGTGGATGCGTCATCAAAAACAAGTGTGACCTTGCTGATGGCGTTCGGGCCGCCGGCGTGCGACATGAGGAGGGTGTTCTGCTGATCCGGTGCGGCCAGCAGCACGCCAATGTCCGATGCCGAGCCGTGATACATATTGGTCAAGGTGACGGTGGCCTTAATGATCACGCCGTTCAAGCCGCTGATGTTGATCGAGGATGGATAAGGCGAGGCGGTGGTGTTGTCATTGATGATGATGGCGTTGGTGTTGTAATAAGTCTTTGACACGGTGCCAAGCGTGTAAGTGAAGACGGCCGTGCCAATACTGCTGGTGCCATTGAAAAGCTGGAAGGTCGCGACTATCTGCTGGCCGTTGGTGCCGCTGGCCGTAAATTGCCACGCCTGCAAAGCCGGACGCCCGCCCGCAATCAAATGAGTCGAATTCATCGTTCCGACCGATGACGGCGAAGTGACGCCGTTGGTGGCAAGCAGGGCCGCGCTGAAATTGGCAATGTCGGGGCCATCTACGGCGCGGAACGCAAACATCAGCGTGACATTTTCGCCCGGATCAATAATGCCATTGGCAGGCCCGCTTTCACTTATCAATGCGGAGCCGTCCGGAATGACCACGCTGTTGGTGTCGTGAATGGTCAGCGTGGTGGCGCTTGGCGGGACAAGAACGCCGTTGGTCGGGCTGAACAATTGCAGCAGGACGGTCTTGTCCGGCTGGACAGCCGTGTTGTAGATCACCGTCACCATGAAGGTCTTGCTGGTCTGGCCATTTGTGAATACCAAGGTGCCGTTTGTCGCAACATAATCCATTCCGGCAATGGCCGTGCCGTCAAGCGTGGTGAAGTTGACCGCCGAATTAGTGTTGATGTTGTCCGTCCGCAAAACAGTGATCGGCGCCGCGATGCCGGTCTTCAAGATCGAGTAGGCCGATTCGGAAAAGCGCAGGCCGGAATTGTTGTCAATGATGGTCACAACCTGGTTGCTGGGCGACGTGATTTTTCCTGGCGCGGTCGCGTTGGTCAAGCTTACGGTGAAGGCGCGATTTCCACTCGCCTGGCTGTTGTTGATGATCGGCACGGTGAAAGTGTTGGTCGCAAGGCCGTTCGTGAAGAACAGCGTCCCGCTCGTCGCCAGATAATCAATCCCGTTGACCGCCGGGTTGGTTCCCGTGCCGTCGGAGGTAAAGTAATTCACGGACAACGGAGCGGAATTGGTGTTCGTTGTCTCAAGCCCCGGATTGGAGCAGATAACGGTGATGACCGCCGCGCCGACGTTCTTGGAGACGCTGATCGCCTGGTTAGTGAAACTCAAGCCCGCATTCGCCGGCTGGATCACCACCACGGTGTTGCTGGGCACCTCCAACTGCACGTCTGGATTGGTGGTGGACAGGCTCATGCCAAACGCCACATTGGTCACTCCATGTGTGTTGATGAGCGGGACGGAAATCGCTTCGAGTGATTCACCGATGGCAAAGTGCAGCGGCGGCAATGGCGGGCTGGCGGTCGCCTGATAATTGACCCCGGCAACGGCGGTGCCGTTGGTCGTGGCGTAATTCACATAAAAGTCGTTCGTAGTATTGCCGATCCTCTGCACCAACACAAGAGCGGTGCTGTTGGTTTCGCTGACATAATTGGTGGCGTTGACAAAGCCGACGCCAACGTCGTTGTCCAGAATGGCCACATTTGCGCTGGTTGGAGACACAAGGATTGCGCCGCCGCCGGGATTCGACAATTGCACCGAGAAGTTGACCGTGCCCTGCACGAGATTGTTGTCCACCAGCGGAACGGTGATGGTCTTGGTTGAATCGCCATTATTAAAGGTCAGTGTGCCGCTAACAGCCGTGTAATTAACCCCCGGCTGCGCCGTTCCGGGCACTGTGTTGTAACCGACTGTAACCGTTCCGGAAAAACCGTTCGTGCGCACAACAGTCAGGCTGGCGGTGCCATCGCCTTCGCCGACAATGTAATTGGTCGCGGCAAAACTCAACTGGCCGGGCGCGGGCGTGGTGTCAATTATGGTGAGCGTCGCATTGGATGGCGCATACAAAAGCGTGTTCACCGCATTGGTCAGCAGCAGACCGACGGTTCGATTGCCTTCCGGCAGGCCGTTATTGAAGATGCGAACTTGAACGGCGACGTCCGCCTGGCCGGGATTGAAAACGACCGTCATGTTAGTCGGAGCGTAATCGGTGCCGGCGATGGCGGTGCCGTTGGTCGTGGTATAGAAGTCCACTGAAGCGGTGCTGTTCAGCCCGCCCTGTCGGATAATATCAATTGCCGCCAATCCGTTCGGCGCATTTTTTAATTGCGAATAGAGCGCGGATTGGAAACTCACCGCGCTGTCATCATTCAAAATCGTCAATGTCGCAGTCGGCTGGCTGCCAATTCCGGCGGGAGGCGTCGGATTGGAAAGCGTCAGATTGACCGTCAAATTTGGCGTGATCACATGATCATCGAATACCGGGACCGTGACCTGCTTCAAAACTTCTCCCGCTGGGAAGTCAACATTCAGATTCACCGGCGTGTAGTTGACATTGGTTTGCGCCGTTCCATCCGCCGTTGCAAAATTGACAAAAGTATCGCCGGAAAAGTCGGAATTGGTTCCGCTGGTGCCGCCCGTGCGACGGATGGTAATCACGGCGAAAACACCGGATTCATCCACTTGATAGCTCGCCGAGGTAAATTCAAATGAACCGGAACCCGTTATTGAACCGCCGTAAATCCGCGCGATGTTTGCGTGCGGTTGATCGTCATATTGGCTGAAGCTGCCGCCGATGACCAACATTCCGTCCGCCGGCTGAATAACCACGGCATCCACGTCGCCGTTTGCGCCGTCACCGAAATTGATCGTCGGATCCGTCGCGCCGTCGGGCATCAAACGCGTGATGTGCTGGCGGGTGACATTGTTGGCCTCCGTGAACTCGCCGGCGAGCACTATGCGGTTGTCCGGTTGCAATGTGACGCTCTCCACAGAGTCACTCGTATTCACGGTATCGTTGGTATCCGCCTTGAAATTCGTATCGCGCGTTCCGTCGGCATTCAAGCGAATGATGTGATTCAAAGGCGCGCTGTTAAAGTTGGTGAAGCTGCCGCCCACAACCACGCGACCATCCGGCTGGATGGCAATCGCACGAACGGCGTCACTGAAGCCAAGCCCGAGGTTGGCGTTGAAATTCGTGTCTGCCGACCCGTCCGCATTCAGCCGCGCGAGCCGGTTGATGGCGATGCCATTGAAGTGTGTAAATGTGCCGCCAATCAAAACCTTGCCGGCATAAATCGAGTTCGTCGGATAAACCGCAATGGCATAAACCGAACCATCGGTGCCGGAACCGGCGGCGAATGAAGTGTCCGCCGATCCGTCATTGTTCAAACGTCCGATGCCCTCACTGGAAGAACCGCTCAAGTTGCCAAATCCGCCACCGACATAAATTTTGCGGACGCCGCCGATAAATGTTTCCGCCAGTGCGTTAACGGTGTTGTCCGCGCCAAGTCCGGGATTGAATGTTGAGTCCAGTGTGCCGTCGGTGTTCAGGCGGGAAATGTAATGGCGGCTGACGCCGTTGACCGAGCTGAAGGAGCCGCCGATCATAATATGATTGTCAGTCTGAACGGCCAAGGCCAGCACCGCGCCGTTTGCTCCGGACAAGCCGGGCAGGAAGGCGGTGTCCAGCGTGCCATCCGTGTTCAGGCGGGCAATGCTGCCTTCAGGCACGGTGCCGACTTTCGAGAAATTGCCGGCGGCGACAATCTGGCCGTTGGGCTGAAGCGCCAGGGCAAGCACGCTTGAGTTCATGCCGGCGGAATTGAAGCCCGTGTCCGGCGAACCGGGGGGCCGGTTGTAAGATTCCGCATCCAGAATGTTGACCTGCGCGTTGACAAGCGAACCCAGCACCGCGTTGGTTGGATTGGACAATGACACGTTGAAATAGAATGGCTGGGAATTCGCAACTCCGTCGTCCATGACCGGCACCGTGAAGCTGGAACTGATCTGGCCGGGGGCAAAAGTCAGGACGCCGCTCACGTTGGAATAGTTGACGCCTCCAACAGCATTCGGGCCGGGGCTGGTGGCATAGTGAACCGAAACCGTTCCGGCGGCGCCGCCCGTGCGGTTGACGGTGATGGTCGCGTAACCGCCGTTTTCATTGACGGTGTAGGCGGGCGCGCTGAACTGAAACGCGCCGTAGCTGTTGTCGTTGACGATCGTCAGCGTGGCGTTGGAAATCACCCCGGACGCCAGCAGCGACGGGGCGCTGCCGACGCTGCCATTCGTCGGGTTGAACAAAGAAACGGAGAATTGTTTGCTGGTGCCAACCGTCTGGGTTTGAATGAGCGGGATTGTGACGATGCGCGATGAAACGTCGCCGCTGTTCCAATTCAAGGTGCCGGTCGCGCCGCTGTAATCCACTCCGTTGAAGGCCGAACCGTCGGCGGTGGCGTATTGCACAGAGACGCTGCCCAGGCTGCCGGCAACGCGGTTGACAATAAAAGCCAGGGAACCGGAACTCATTTTGCCGGTGAAGTTGGTGGCGCTCAAAGTCAGATAACCCTGGTAATTGGGATTGATGAGGCGGAGCACCGCGTTTGAAATTCCAAATGTCGCGCCCGGCGGCGAATTGCCGAGGTTGGACAGGAACAGATTGACGGTCTTCTCCTGAATGTTCGTGTAGATGAAACCGTTGTTCTTGATCGCCACGTTAAATCCGTTGCTGGTGACATTTTGATTGAAAGTCAAAAGTTGATTGGTAATGCCAGTGTAATCAGTGCCCGCAACGGCCGTTCCATTGGTTGTCGAATATCTCATGGAAATAATGCCGGCAACGCCGTTGCTCCGCAGCACGCTGATGTGCGCACTGACGTTCGTCGCCACAAAGCTTGTGGAACTGAAACCGAAAGTGCCCGGTTTCTGGGTGTCGTCAATTTCCGTGTATGGTGCGGAGGAAACTCCCAGCGCGCCGCCGAGCGGAATGTTTTCACCGCCGAGGAAGAAGTTGTCGGCGTAACTGGGATTGGCCAGTTGGAACTGCGCATTGAGGTTGCCTGATGTCGCGGGGTTTTTGATGACGCTGACGGTAACCTTTGACAGGTTGTTCAGCAAAGCGTCCGCAGGTGTATTGTTCAAACTGATGCCAAAAGGATCCACCAGAAAGCCATTGATTCCAGACAAACCATCGCTGTGCTCGCGCGTCTGATTTGGGTTCTGACGATATTCCCAAGCAATCCAATACAATGGCGCGGGGCTGTCATATATATAATCAACCCCGCTTTGGGCCAGACCGGGCAAAATGGAAAAATTGGCGGAGACCGGCCCCAACAATCCGTTGGTTCTCACCAGCCCCACGGAAAGGGACGACTGGCTTTTATTGGCGAACAGGCTGGTCTGCAGCAGGCCGATGTTGCCCGGCCCCGGTGTCGCCCCGCCGATCAATCGGGCGAAGCCGCTGCGGTTGCGAACGCCATCACGCGATTTAGGCTCCACCCACAGGTTTGGATCCCCAAAACTTTCAAGTCCATACAAACCCAATTCATCATCAAGTATATTGCATACGTTCGGATCGGCCTGACCGCCGCCCACCTGATTAAACGATCCGCCGATCAGCACGTTGCCGTCGCTTTGGACGCCGGATGCAAAGACAGCCGGCGAGTCGTAGGAGTAAATCCGCTTCAAACCGGCGAACTGGTTGTAAGCCGTGTCCATGAATGTGGTGTCCACGGTGCCGTTGGAATACAAGCGGGTGAAACCGAGGCGATGCGTGCCGTTGAATGACGCAAAGGCGCCGCCGACATACATCGTGCCGTCAAGCGGCTTGAGCGTGATGCTATGCACCACGTTGTCCGCACCGCTGCCGACAAAGAAGTTTGTGGTGTCTATCGAACCATCTGAATTCAACCGCACAATGTGGTTGTAAGAACTGCCGTTGACATGGGTGAAACTGCCTCCGACGACAGCGTGGCCGTTAAGCTGCCAGCCCAGGGCCAGCACCGTATTGTCCGGCCCCGTGCCTGGATTGAACGTCGTGTCAAGAATGCCGTTGGTGGTGAAGCGCGCGATGTTGGTATAGGATTGCCCCGCGACACTAAACTGGCCGCCCACAAGTATTCCCGACGAGACCTGCGGCTCGCTGACCGAGGCGTTATACGTCCATTGAGTGGTCGCGTTGGTGGAGCCGCCCTGGTTCATCACAATGGTGATTTCATTAGTGGTCAAGCCGCCGACCGGACCGAAGGGAAGCACGATCGTGTTGGTTAAACTGACGCTGCCGGTGTCAAAAATCAAAACCCCAGTGCCGACGGTGACATTGGTGTCGCCGTAAAAAATCCGCATATCATCCGGGACAGAAAACATATTGTAATTGACCGTAAGCGTGCCGGAAGTGAAATTCCCAAGGTTGAGGACCTGATCGTCTTCGTTGCTGTTGCCGCTGGCAGTGTGGGTGAAGTTCAGGACGAGCGACTGGGGCAGTGCCAGCGCATAGACAGGACCGGTTAAAGTGGCGCCCGGATCAAAAGTCGTGTCCACCGCGCCATTGGTGTCAAGCCTCGCCAGATAATTGCGCGGTATGCCGTCAATCATGGTGAAATCACCACCAATCAAAACCTTGCCATCCGGCTGCACCGCCACCGCCCGAACCGTATTGTTCGCACCCGATCCTTGTTGATTCGAAAAAGGAAGGTCAAGCGACCCATCCCCATTCACACGGGCAAAGTAGTTGCATCCATCGCCGTCGAAAGACGTAAAATCGCCGCCGATGACATACTGGTTGCCGTCTATTGCAACGGCGTTGATGGCCGCATTGGCGCCGCCATCCGGATTAAACGACCCATCCAACGCGCCGTTCGTATTGACAAGGGCGATGTCATTTTGTCCGACGCCGTTGTAGGATAAAAAGTCGCCGGCGATGATGGTTTCATCATTGGCCAGAACCGCCAGACTATAGACTTCACCGGAAACGCCTGGATTTTCCAGATTGTTTTCGGGGTAGGTTTGAGGCACCACGCTGGGCGGCAGCGCCAGATCGCCGTTAAAATCCGCATTGTAAAGTTCATCCACCGAACCGGCGGGCGGATGCTGGTCGTTAAACAAGATCGTCACCGTGGTTTGGGCGACCATGCCAACCAACTCCGGAGACGTGCCGCCGCCGACATCCTTTTCCTGATAAAGTTCCACACGAAAATCCTTGTTGAATTTTGTAATTGCGCTATTGGGGATGGAAAAGGTGATGGGTTGAAACGAACTGCCGCTGCCAAATAGGGGGAAAGTAATGGTGCCTTGCGTCATGTTAAAGTCAGCATTAGTCACGCCGCGAAACACATTTTGAATGGCCTGCGGTGGAACCGCATAATCGGAACCGGGCTGCAGTGGAAACAAGGCATTATATCCCTCGTCTGTATCTGAATCATCGCCGAGAATGTTATCAACGCGATAATGCAGCGTTTCCATTGCACCGTTCGTTCCAAACCGCTCCACCCAAAGAGTGACCTGGGTCCGGGCAATGGGATTGGCAGGATCATTGACGTCCTCCGGAACGCGGTAGTTTGCCTTCTCGAAGTTAAAAATGGCGTTGGTGGGATATGGCGTTTTCACGAGGTTGGTCACCAAAATGGGAATGGTGTTCGTGGGCGGATCCGAAAAACCGTTGGTGGATACTTGCTGAAACATGCTGCCGTAAGGGTCGGCGTTCATGTTCAAAATTTTTACCATCGCCGTGGTGAAGTTTGGATTTAGACGGGGCTGGGACACTTCAACCGATTCATACGGATCGCGCTGGGGATTTGACAACACCATCCCGAAAACCCGGTTGAACTGGTTGCTAATCGTCAGTCCCTCATAGACGATCGGAACAAGAATGGTCTTGCTCATCTCGAAATCATCAAAAACCAGTGTGCCACTGACCTGCTGATAATTCAAACCGGCCACTGCCGCCACATCGTTGGGAGGCATCACCGGCAGCGCGGTTCCGTCCTCGGTCGCATAATCCACCGTCACGCGCCCGGAAGAACCGGCGGCGCGGGTCACGGTCACCAGCAAGCCCGGCGCGTTGTATTGATAGTAGGTTGAAACCGTTGATAAAGAACTGTTGTCAAGCCCATCGGGCGACTGACTTTCTGTTTCGGCTGTTTGATAAAGCGGCAATCCGGTGTAGAGGTCCGCATCCTCGGCGGCAAAACCGAAAACACCAGAAGATTTGTAGGCCCAGTTCAATGAAATTGCCCCTCCCACGCCCTTTGTATCCACTGCGAAATAATAAGTCGTCCCGGCTTTGGCATTGAAACGCAGACCGCTGGGGCCATAGTAAGCTTGGATATTTTCAGACTCCGGACTGCCGGTCACGGTCTGTCCGGTAGTCGTTTGACCGACAACCTCTCCGATGTAATCGGCGCTGTCGTTCTCGTTATGTTGCGGATCCGAACTGTTGATCGGGAAAAGGTCGTCATTGGCCGCCACCTGGTTTAACGTGGCCAGATTGTTGCCGTCATAGACGGCGAGCACCGTGTCAGCCGCGCTGCCGATCGTGTCAAGTTCCACTTCGCCATCCTTCGGGGCCGTCCATTGATACCAGAGTGATGCGTTGGCCGGATAACCGGCGTGGCTTGGTTCACCAGGCTCTGCGGTGGCGAGGCTGTTGTCCGCGTTTGTGGAACCCCAATCGCCCGTGAGCACGGTGGCGCTGGCAAAATTGTCGTTGGCCTGCGCAACCAGGGGCGGACCCGATGACCAGTTCAGCTTAACCGATCCGGTGGCATCCGGATATTCATAACCTGCCACGGAAATGTAGTAGGTCTGCCCCGCAACCGCCTGGAAATTATTTGTATAGTTGTAGAAATAACCGTCCAAATAGCCATAGTAACTTTCGCCCACATAATAGAGGCTGCTGATGCCGCTGCCACTGTTTGTAAAAACCTGCACAAACACGAGATTCGTGCCAAAATTGCTGCCGTTCGGATCAAACTCCGTGCTTTCATTGGTGGAGGCCGTCCATTTATACCAGACCGAAGCATAGAGATAACCTGCGCCTGGTTCGCCCGTTTGGATGGTTGCGCCCACGTTGCTGCCGGTTGTCGAACCCGTGTCGCCGAAGGAGGTGAGGTCGTTGGCGTTGGCGAAATTGTCATTTGCGGGCTGCGCCGACGCGACATTGACCATCAAGCCAAGCAACAGGCACGGCAACCCCAGCGACACCAGACCGGCGTCCCGCAGAAGACCGCACAATTTACGGCCTGCGAATTTTTGCATGTTCGTTTTCACAATTTTTTTCCACCGGCTCCGGCGTGGCGTGCCCCGCCGGACATTCATCAAATAAACCAAAAAATTATCTGTCAATTATCTTCAGCATCATGCCGCCCGCTAATACGGATACGTCAGCCACGGCTGCACCGTCACCTTGTAAAACTTCGGCTGCGCCGGATTGACCGAATCCAGCACCGAGACGTTCGTCGCGGACGACCCTTCCGGCTGCGGCGAAATGAAATTGGTCAGCGTGGGCCAAGCTGTCGAAACCAGATTGGTCGTGTAATAAACGTAGTTGGTCGCGCCGGGGACCGTCTGCCATGAAAGCAGTATGGACTTCGGCGGCACGTTGGTCAGCGTCTCCGTAAAATTCAAATCGCTCGCCAGAAAAAATGGCGTCGGGTCGCTGGCGTTTGGAATCCCGTCCCCGTCCGAATCAATGTCCGTGCTCTGCGCCAGCGCCGCATTGACCGTGTTGGTCACGCCGCCGGGATAGACGATGTTCGTCGAGCTGTAATGCCCGGCGTAAGCCGGAACCCATCGGAGCCGCCCGTTGTTTCTGCCATTATATCTGCTGGCGTTGTCAATTTTTTCCGCCACGGACACGCCGTTCAACATCGCCTGCGCAAAATAAACCGTGATGTTCGTGTTGATGGACAGCCCGGGGAAATTATAACTGGTTTCGTTCGTAGCCGCGTCGTCAAATTCAAGATAGTCCACATAAATGGCGTTGCTCACGCCAGCGCCGTTGAATGTAAAAAGACTGCTCGGATTCTTCCCGTCTAAAATCAACCGGCCTATCGCCATATTGTGCGTGAAACCGGCTGTGGAAACGCCGTTGTCGTTGCCCGCAGAAGTGATGGTGAAATTTACGTTTGCAGGCGCGATGTTTGTGATCGTGGTGCCGAGCAGGTCGCCATTCGTCGGATTGACCGGCAGGCTTAATCCTTTTCCATTGCTTATGGCAGCGGAGCCGACCGTCCAAATATTGCCGTTGGTCACGCTCGTTGAACCCGGCACAATCCCGTCGGTCAGAAGATTTGTCGCAGACAGCGTCAACGAGCGGCCGGCCTGCAAAACGAGGTTGCTGGCGAGCAAGCTGCCGGTGGTGATGGAAACATCGCCGCCTGCCGCAATGACGCCATTGGTCAAGACCGTGGTGGCAGAATGCAGATTGAACGAGCCAACCACGCCATTTGAAATGGCCCCGCTGCTCAAGAAATTGGTCGCATAAATCGTCGTGCCTTGATCCGCAAGCAGACCGTTGTTGATGAACGCGCCATAACCACTAGCCCATGAACTGCCAAACACCGCGAGGTTTGCAGCGCGAATCGCGCCATTGTTGGTCACCCAGCGCAGATTGGGAAATTGAACTGAATTCAAGGCCGTCGGGCCAAACCAGTTCAATTCACCATCCTGCGAACCGATGCCAGAGGTGTCCAAGTTCGTCGTCAACGTCAGGCTCGTCGCGTCAATGGACAATTTCCTGATGATGTTGAACGTGTCGCTGACAACCAGATTTGTGGCGTGCAATATCAGATCCTGCACCGTCGGTGTCGTCGTCGGCACCGCGTCGCTGTTCAACAGCAGCACATGGTAGATGTTGGTGACGCCAGTAGCATCCACGGTTTGCCATCGCGCGCTGAACACCTGGCATGGCCCGTTCCAATTCGGAACCGATGGAGCCAGCAAGTTGCTGATGCTCAAAAATCCGTTGGTCACGCCCAGGTTGAAGTCGGAATACGGAGAGAAAATCGCCGCGCCCCTGCTGCCATTGAACTGGTTGGTGGCGGTCAGCGACATATAATTGGGGCCGGAAATCTGGGCAAGGCTCAAATCCAAGTCGTGGCTGGCGTTGATCTGGATGCGTCCGGTCAGGTTAGTCAGCGCGCCGCTGGGATTTTGCAAACTGGCATTCGTGGCAACCGTCGTCGCAATCAACTGCACGCTTTCGTATGCAAAATCGTTGGTGATTAAACCGTTGTTGAATGTGCCAATCGGCAGGCCGGACGGCGCGGGCGGGCCGAGGATGAGCGGCCAGTTCGCAAACCAGTTGTAATTTATCGGGCCGCCGCCGACACCGGCGAGTTGAAGGTTGGTGATTTCGCCAAAGTCATCCTCAAGATACATGAAATTGTTGGTCTGCAGACCCGTTGCCGGATTGACATAGTTTCCAACCCATTGAACAAGGATGTCTCCATAATCAAAATAGACGTTGTTCGTGACACCGGGAATTGGATTGCTGATGAAGACCGCCCGCACAAGGTTCTGGTTCGTTGAAATCGCGTTGGTCTGAACATAAGCCGTGGCGTTCTGCAAATCCAAATATGGCGAGAATGTATTGGGAATTGAAAAATCAACCGCAGGATCAATGAAATTTGTCTCGCTGCCGACAGCGGCGGGGAGAGGCGTGTTCAGAACACTCAAATTCAACGGAACCAAAAACGTCACTCCGGGATTGAGATTGGTGAGCACATTCAACTCTGTGTTTAGATTCTCCAACGAAAGCTGGCTGCGCGCGAGATTCACGCTCTGTCCGGTGAATTGCAGCAAACCATCCACGCCCACGGCAACAGTTCCCGGATTCACGATATTGGTCGCCCAAACTTTGAAAATTCCAACGGTCGCCAATGAAGACAAAGTGTCACCGGTATCAGTGACCGAATTGACGCGGATGGTTCCCGGATTGTAAAATGTGCCGGCCATCCGTTCCGGAATCACATTGGTGGTCACCGTGTCAAAATCAAAGCCGCAACCGGGAGACTCGGAAATAAATACACCGTTGGTCGAAATCGGGCTGTTGGCCACCATCAAGCCGTTATTGGTGTAGTTGACGGTGTTCCACGTCTTAAAAATCTCGGCATTGGCCACGCCTGCCGAGGCATTTATCGTAAATTGGTTTTCGTTGTCAAAAGCAGCGGCGTCAATTATTGGCGGAGGATTGCCTGGAATAGTATAGTTGAAAACCTGACCCAGTTGATCCGCTGGCGGCCAGAGCGCATCAGTCGCCATTGCCGACCGCGCCAGCAGCAGGCACATCAACCCGCAAAGCCACAGGCATTGCATGGAATTCTCAAACCGCCTTGCGGGATTATTCATGTGCGCGACGCTGTTCATTCGATGGTTATAGAGTAGTCCCATTGCACAGTCCGTGACAAAGAATCGGTTAGTTGAATGACAATGTCAAATGTGCCGGATTGCGTGGGCGTGCCCGAAAGCGTTCCGCCGGACGACAAAGTCAAACCCGGCGGCAATGTTTCCCCCACCGTCGGCGTCCACGACCATGTGAACGGCGGCTGGAACGAGCCGCCCGAAGCCACGAATGTTGTTGCCGGATAAGATACCCCATTAGTTCCGTTTGGCAAACTGGTCGGGGAAATTTGAACCAGAATCTGATTTTCCAAATTTTGAATGCTCGTGCCGTTGGGATAAACCACCGGATCATTGGTCGAGCTGTCGAACGACGCCCAGGCAAGCGTCGGTTGCTGCGTCAGCTCGCTCAAAAATGTGGCGGTGGGAAAGCTTGTAAGAGGACCGTTTCTGAAAGCGTCGCCAATCTTGTTGTAGTTAAAGGTCACCGACGAATTGATGACCCCGGGTCCGGCCAGACCGGCCAGGGCATTGTTCGTATCAAAATTGATGTTCCGCGAAGCGGATCCGTTGAAGGTGTTCCCAGCGATAAAATTATTCGCGCTCAAAAGGATGTCCGGCTGCGTGACGACTCGCTGAAAATACTGCGTTACCAGCTGGCTGTTGGTCACCATAACCATCGTGTAATAATTTGTTATGGGGTTGAACCTCTGGCTAAGCAGGGAATCATATGGGGCATAGACAAATTTCACGTTTTGAACGCCCTGATACAAATTTGTGGGAGTGGGGGTAAACGGACAAAAAATCGGTTCCACGACATAAGTGTGGCTCGTGAAGGATGTGACAATGCTTTGCGTGGTGACAAAGCCGGTGGTGGCGTTGGTGGTGACGACGCCATTGGACGACGTTGTGGCGTTGTTGGTGGCCGACGCGATGATGTTGGTGGTGTAAATTGGCTGGTTGGCTATCGGAAATCCAGCAGTCGGGACAATCTCCCATCCGCACTGGTTGGTCGGGATGACAAAGTATTCGCCCGACGGCACGCCTGCCTGTGTGACAGACTGAACCGTGGAGTTCGTGACCACCGGACTGCCATACGGCGAACCGATCGGGGGACCCAAGGTGGTCGTCACCATTGTGGCGGCGGTGTTCGGGGAATAGTTCAAAGCGTAACCGCCGAGATTGATGATGTTGGGATTGCCGGCGAGATTGCCGTTGGTGATCACGTTGGCAAAAACGTCAAAATAATTGGTCTGTGGAACGCAGATGGTGCCGTTCGTCACGACGACGGATATTTGCGCGCTGCCATACGGTGCGGCATTGTAATTTGTAAAATACGCGATGACGTTCGGCGTGCAGACGGCGGAAAAATTGAACGTGGAACTCGCCACCACCACGTTTGGAAACAATGCCTGGAGTGCAGCCGGGGTATTGGTCGAGGCGGCCGCCAGCAGCACGCTCAAGTCGGCGGTTGTGATCAATTGTTCCTGCGCCGGCGTGCCGATGTTCGTCGTCATCAGCAGGCTTCCGGCTGCGGACGTTTCACGGACGACGTTGTTTGAGGTTAAAAGGTATCGCAACCCCGCCACGTCATCCCGCGTCAGGCCGGTGTAAAATCCACCCACCTGCAACCCGCCGCCAAAACTGAACTGCGACCCGCCAAACTCATCGCCATTATTCGCCGCCACGGACGTATATTCCTGGGCCAGCGGATCCACAGAAAACGGTATTGTGTAAGCCACGGGATTATTCGGGGGGCAAAGGTCGTCAATATAATAACTGTAAAGCACATCATTGACATACGGTGAATATTGAAGCTGGTTCAATGCGGTGGGGCTTTCGGCAAAATTTCTTTGTAGCACCAAGTATATGTTGTCAGTCGGGCAAACAGGGCCCGTAGCGCGTTCAGCCAGCGTCCAACTGAAACGTTCTGGATCGGCCAGCCCCATCTGTTCAACCAGCAGGTGCAACGTCACCGACTTGATGTCCGTCAGGTAGAGCGACTGCGCCTCATAATTGAATTGCTGCGAGTTCGGCGGAAAATAATTCGAGAGGTCGTTGGTGTAACTGTCAACATTGGTCAGGCTGTTCATGATGGCAAAAGCGCCATCCACCGCCACCACGCCATTTGAACCAAAGAAGCCCAAAAAATTAGCGTCATAGGTGTAATAGATAGTCCGCGCATTGCGCCGATACCCCTCGCCGATATTTTTCGGCCCGCCGATGTCCTGCAAAAACACCGGGCCGCCTGGGTTAGTCAGGCTGCTTTCATCTATGTATGGAAAACCATACCCAAGCGCCACCGTCTGCCACGAATCGCCGCCGTTGCCAATCGGACCGAGCAGTGCAAAGCCCCATGAGGCCTGCACGCCGGTCGCAAGAAGCACGACCCACAAAAATCTTTTAATCAATCGCCGCATATAAATTCTTCATCAACGCATGAGTTCCACCTGGTAATAACCCGCCGGACTGCCCCCGACATAAATCGAATCCGTGGCGCCCGCCGCGAATCGCGACGCACCCAGATTGCTCCACGCCGCCATCAGATTCGTCTTCACCTGCACCTGATACGTCGCCCCCGGCTGAGTGTTCCAGGTCAGGAACATTCCCTGCGGCGTGCTGGCAAGCACGGATTTCAACCATGTGCCGGGATCCAGCGGGTTGCCGCCGCTCTGGAATACTTGCAGCAGATTCAAACCGCCGCGCGTCAGTGGCGCGTTCACATTCGTCGGCCAGTTGGAAAAATTGTCACCGTAGTATTGCTCCATCCATTCAAACGGAATGCCATAGTAGTTCAACCCGCTCCATGTCGTTCCGCTGGCGGACGGTGAGAGCGCCGAGCGCGATCCAAGAGTTGTCACATAATCAATCTGGAACGAATGAGTGCTGCCGGCCGTCAAACCGTTCGCCGCCGTCATCGTCCATTGATTGCCCGTCGTGATTCCCGTCGGCGTCGCCGCGCCGTCCACATAAACTTCGTAATTGGAAACGGAAATTCCCAGCAACACCGGCCATGAAACCACCAGTTGCGGCTGATACACGCCGTTGCTCACCACAAACGGCGCATAGATAAACGGCGCGGCCATCGGCTCCACCAGCGCCGCCACGTTGATGTAACGCTGCGCGAACAAATCAAAACTATACGGACTGCCGGTATAAGTGGTCCAGACCACCAAAAACTGGCCTGCGCCGTCCGACGTCACGACCGGCTGCATTTGCTGCCCGATTGTCGTCGTGTTGACCCGAAACTCGCCGCCCACCGGCGCGACGTCGTGCAAAAATTGTCCATATACCCCTTCGCGCGAACCGTCCTGTCCCAGACTCGTCCACACGACGAGATAATCCGTGCCAATGGCACTGACGCGCGGCGCATATTGATCTCCATAAATGTGCGTATTCACAAGCGCGACCGCGCCGCCAGCGCCATTGCTTGAAAATGACCGCGCATAAATGTCCCAACCATTGGTGGTGTTCACCATATCATGAGCGTCCCAAGCGATCAGGAAACCGCCGTCCGAAGCCGCCGCCACGCTCGGATTCGCGGAAGGATTGGAATTTGAATTGACCAGAAACTCGCCGCCCGAGGCCGTGCCGTCACCGCTGTAAAGCCGTGCATAAATGTCCGCGCTGGGCGTCGTCGTGGCGGCGAGCACGGCGGCGGTATTGGTGGTGCCGGGCAAAACAGCCTGTTTGTTTTGTTGTTCAGAAACCCATGTCACGACAAACCCGCCGTTTTGCAACGCCGCGACCGCCGGCGTGCGCTGGTTATAGGACGTGAATTGATTGATCAAAAACTCGCCGCCGATCTTCTGTCCCGTCGGCGAAAACACCTGGCCATAGACATCCTGCAAACTATCGGATCCCGCCTCGTCAAAACTGCTCCACACGACCACGACGTTGCCGTTTTTCAGCACGGCGACTGCCGGGCTGATCTGGAAATTATTCGTGGATGCGTTGACCAGCACGTCGTTGGTCGTCGTCCATGTGTTGCTGGAGGTGAGAAAACGCGCATAAATGTTTTGATACCCTTTAAGGCCACCCTGCCACACAAACACCGCGCCGCCATTTTTCAACAGCGCCACGCGCGCATTTTCCTGGTCGTTCGTGCCTGTGACATTCACGCGGAACGTGCCGAGCGTGCCGGACAGCGTGCCGTCCACCCGCCGCGCGCTCACGCCCCAGCCGCTGCCGTCGGTGGCGTTGTCCTGCCACACGACAAATCCGCCGGACGGCGTCACCGCCGCGTCTGGAAAAACCTGGTCGCCCGGCAGGGAACCGACCGCCGCGTATTCAGTCCCGTTTGTCGTGTAATAATTCGTCTGCGAAAAAACGGCGGAAGGAATCACGAGGAGCAACCCCAAGCACAACGAAACAACAGCCCTGCGGGCGCACAACAACGGCATAAAAATTGGTTTGGCACACTCTAACCGCGCGAGCGCATCCTGTCCAAAAAATCTTGCTGAAAAATGCATCCGCCACCGCCGAAAAAACAGCGGCGACGGCAAATTTCCAATCCAGCTTCTCAAATTCATTTTTTCAATTCGCAAATTTTCAAAACCAATCTCTAAATCAAAACCGCCTGCTCCCGCGTCCCGCCCGCCGCTTCTTCCAGCGCCGCGAGCATTCCCTTGAATCCCCATAGTCCAAACAACTCCCGCAGCCGCACCGCGTCCGCCGGTTTCACGGCCAGATCATCCGGCGCAAACTCGCACGGCAAATCGTCCCGCAGCCGCACCATCTCCCGGTTGCGGCGCACCGCGTCCGCCGAACCGCGCAACGACGCGCGCAACTTCTCCGACTTCACTTCATCCAGCCGCGCGAACAATTTTTCCACCGAGCCGAACTGCCGCAGCAGGTCCGCCGCCGTCTTCGGCCCGACCCCGGGCACGCCCGGAATGTTGTCCACGGCGTCGCCCATCAAAGCCAGCCAGTCCACTATTTGCGACGGCCCGACGCCCGCCTTCGCGCGCACCTGTTCGTCCGTCCAGACCGCCTCGCTCTTGTCGCCCGGGTTCAACAACCCGACCCGCGCCGACACCAACTGCATAAAATCCTTGTCCGCGCTGGCGATGACCACCTTCATGCCCGCGTCCGCCGCGTGCCGCGCGAGGCAGGCGATATAATCGTCCGCCTCCACACCCTCACCGCAAAACGACGCCACGCCCGCCGCCTTCAAATATTCCACCATGCCGTCCAGTTGCAGACTCAAGTCATCCGGCATTTCCGGCCTTTGCGCCTTGTATTCCGGCATCAAGGCCATGCGTTCCGCGTTCAATCCGCCGTCCCACACCACGGTCAAATGCGTCGGCGCAACGGCCGCGCGCATCTTCGCCAGCATTTTGACGAAGCCGTAAATGGCGTTCGTCGGCTCGCCCGACGGCGAGCGCAATCCGCGTATCGCGTGGAACGCGCGATACGCATAAGCATGGCCGTCAACAATCAAAAGTTTCATGTTGAACGGAGCGGTTACAGGTGTTCCCACGAACGTCACGCATTCAACTTTCAACCTGCAACTACTTCACCGGCTGCACCGGGATGGCCGTCTGCGCAAAAGGCAGTTCGTCGTCCGAATGGACGCGGTTCCCCGCCGGATCCACAATCGTGGGTGTCACAAAAACCATCAGGTTGTCCTTCGTCTCCGACTTGGACTGGCTTTGAAAAAGGCGCCCGACAAAAGGCAGATCGGCGATAAACGGCACTTTGTCCTTTGATGTCTGAACCGTGGAGGTGATCAAGCCGCCGAGGACGACTGTCTGGTTGTCCCAGACATTGACGGAGGCGAGAACCTGGCGAACGGTGAAATCCGGAAGAGCCACGGGCAGCGTGGTGCCGTTGGCGATGCCAGCCAGCGCGGCACCCGGGTTGTAACCCGGAATTTCGGTGGCGGAAATGGTGTCATACCCGCTGAACTCGGTGTCCGACGGGATCAAGGCCATATTGATCGTGTAGCCGTCAGACAAGACATAAGGAATTACATCCAAGGTGGGTCCCGTTTCAATCTGTTCCGTGGACGGGCTGACTGAAGAGGCTCCGGCCTGGTTAACGACTGTGCCGCCGGTTGTTCCTGAAGCCGTGGCGGCAGTTGCGCCATTTGCACCCGTTCCGTTGTTAAAACTAAACCCGGTGATGACATTGATCAATTTTGTGGCCCGCATCTGGACCTGCCGTCCGCTGGTCGTCGTCGCCGACGGCTCGCCCAGCGTTTGAGTCCCGCTGCGCTGTTCCAAGGCGTGGATGACGGCGCGGAAATTGGGGTCGGTCAGGATGCCTGTGAATGTGGCCAGCGCAGGGGCGGAGTTTTGCAGTCCGGCGGTGATCAATTGATCATTTGCCGAAGACGCAACAATGCTGGAAGCCGTATTGCCGGGAAATGCGCCCAACGGATTGGCCGCCGATGTCGGCACGGTGAGCGACGGGGAACTGCCGCCCGTCCCTACCACGCTGTTACCAAGGTTGAATTGACCCAGATACCAGTCAAAGCCGAGCGCCTTGCTGTCGGTCTGCTGCATCTCGATAAAACGGGATGATACATGAACCTGCGGAGCCACCTGGTTCAACGCCTGGATCACCCGCTCAATGGTGTCCAAATCCTGATCCGTGGCCCTCACAAACAGCAATCCCAGCTTGTCATTAAAAACCACGGACTTGCCCGGAGGATTATCCATGTCAATTCCCAAGGTTGTGAAGTAATTCCGGGCGGCATTGCTCACATCGGACGTGGGAGTTGTCGGGTTTATGAAGCTCAATCCGCCATCGCCAGCAGTGCCGGCATTACCACCGGCACCATTGGCCCCACCACCACCGGCACCATTGTTGCCGCCCCTGCCGCCGCCGCCGGCACCATTGTTGCCGCCTCTGCCACCACCACCGCCGACACCGCCACCACCATTGTTGCCGCCCCTGCCACCGCCGACACCGCCGCCTCCGCCACCGCCGCCAACCATGTCCACGATTGCAACGGTGCTGCCACTGCTGCCGTTGCCACTGCTGTT
>DATCDZ010000070.1:0-19366 GCA_036510395.1 Verrucomicrobiia bacterium | reverse complement strand
AAGAAAGTCGCGAGCCTCAATTCTGGCAAAAGTTACATCAAGCATATTCCTGCCGATGAAATAAAAAATTTCGTTCGAGCCGGAAAGTTTTCCGCGTCCACGGACGTTTCAAAAATCAAAGACGTTGCGGCGGTTTTGATTTGCGTGCCGACGCCGCTCAAAAAAAATCGCGTGCCGGATTTGTCCTACGTCCTCAAAACCGGCGAAGCCATCGCGCCGCATTTGCAAAGCGGAATGCTCGTCATGCTCGAATCCACAACTTATCCCGGCACGACGGAAAATGAATTGCGCGAAGTTCTTGAACGCGGTTCAAACTTGAAAGCCGGAACGGATTTTCACCTCGCGTATTCGCCGGAACGCGAAGACCCCGGCAATCCCGACAGCAAAGTTTCCGAGATTCCAAAAGTCATCGGCGGCTACACGTCGGCCTGTTTGGAGGCGGCGCAGAAAATTTATTCGCGCGCGATCCGCACCTTGATTCCCGTCGCGAACTGCCGCACCGCCGAGGCCACGAAGCTGCTCGAAAATATTTTCCGCAGCGTCAACATCGCGCTCGTCAACGAACTCAAGTCGGTTTATGGCGCGATGGACATTGACATCTGGGAAGTCGTCGCCGCCGCCAAGACGAAGCCGTTCGGCTTCATGCCGTTTTATCCGGGGCCGGGACTCGGCGGCCATTGCATCCCGATTGATCCGTTTTATCTCGCGTGGAAGGCGAAACAAATCGGGCAGGAAACGCGCTTCGTCGAACTCGCGGGTGAAATCAACACCGCCATGCCGCGCCTCGTCGTCGCGCAATTGAACAAGGCGCTCGCGGCGCGGAAAAAAACTTTGCGCGGCGCGAAAATCCTGGTTCTCGGCCTCGCCTACAAATCGGACGTGGACGACGACCGCGAATCGCCGAGCTACCGGCTGATGGATTTGCTGAAGTCCGAGGGCGCGGGCGTGGCGTATCACGATCCGCACATCCCGGTCATCCGCAAGACGCGCGAACATCCGCATTGGGCGGGGACAAAATCCGTGGCGTGGGATGCAAAGACCATTTCCGACTTCGACGCAGTGCTGATTGCGACGGCGCACGGAAGCATGAATTTACAGGAACTCGACGATTGGGCGCAACTCATCGTGGACACGCGCAACGCGATGGCCGGAATCAAAACTGCGGACGGGAAGGTTTGGAAGGCGTGAAAAGTTTGCAGCCTATCCGTTTATTAGGCGTCGTCAGTCTTGTTTCTCAATGAATATCGTCAATGTGCTAGATTCTACAGATCGCTCTCTTACGGCAATTGTGTGCCGACCATAAGTCCGAACTTCAGGTGGAATAACAAAATCAGAAAGGTAAAAATAATGATACATACATGACTTTGGTTTGAGAGGAATTTCGCTCCATGCATAATATCGCACTGGTTGCTTGTATTCCTTTCCGTCCCAAACAATTGACAAATTAGGAATTAGAGTGTCTGGCATGAATACTAAATTTTCGCTGACGTTCCGAAAGGTCACCTGCATTGCTATGTTTGTTGATGAGTTGTCGGCATTTCCGAACTCAGCCGAACCCATAAACCTATCCGGAAGATTGGTTGTATAACCTGATTCGCCGCAGTTCATGACAAGCTCAAGTGGACTTGGCGACGTTGCAAGAACATCGGCGGCGGAAGATGTGGATTTGACAAAAATGGCTGCGCCCAGAAGAAAAATGGTGGTGAATGCTTTCATAAGGCAAGCGATATATCTCCATCAAGTTTCTGTCAAGCGCATTTGCACCGAGTTTTCAAAATCCATTTGAAGCCGCAAAGCGGCGTCCGAAAATAACCCGCAATTTCAACTGCGAGTCAAAGCCAAAACCAAACCAAGCCCCGCCGTGGCGACAGGGCGTGAAATGTCCGCTTGCCCGGCGGATTTTTGGCGATTAACTTTCCGCCGTGACCATGCGGCAATTTTATGACTGGCAGACGGCGGGCGGCGGCGGCGATGTCTCGCTGCTCGTCGCGACGCTCGAACGCCTTGAGATCGCGTGGTGCATGATCGGCGGGCTGGCGGTAAATCATTGGGCCACCGAGCCGATGGCGACGGCGGACGTGGACATCGTCATCGCGTCCGAACGGGTTGAAGAAGCGGTCAAGGCGTTGCAGGCGGCGGGCTTCAAGACGAAAAAATTCAAATGGTCGGTCAACCTTCAGGGACGTTCAAAAGTTTCCGTGCAGGTCAGCACGGAGAAAGTTTATCAGGAATTTCCCGGGCGCTCCGTGCCGGCGGACATTCACGGCATCCTCATGCGCGTCGCGAGCCTGCCGGACACGCTGGCCGGAAAACTTCTGGCCTATCGCGACAAGGAACGTCGCGCCAGCAAACGGCAGAAAGATTTGACCGACATCATGCGCCTCGTGGAAGCGCATCCGAAACTGAAAAAACTCCTGCCCGCCGACGTGGCGAAGAAATTAAAAGACTGATTTCGTGGACACGCGCAACGCGATGGCCGGAATCCAAACTGCGGAAGGAAAAGTTTGGAAGGCGTAAATCAATCTTCCAAGTCCAGCGATTTTTTTGCGGAATCCCACGCGACCAGTTTTTTTTTGTCATTGCGGGCAATCGCGGAATTGAGTTCGCGCAAATCCTCCAAATCTCCGACCCGCTCGCGCAAAAGGAGCATTTCGTCGTAAATGGATTGCAAAGTCAATTTGCCGGGCTTTGGCGCGGCCATGGTTGCGTTATTCATAAACATCCTTCCTGTCTTTTACCGCATAAACGGAGATTTGTCCACCCGCCAGCGCGAACAAAATCCTGAAATCTCCGGCGCGCAGACGATATTTGTTTTCCTTGCCGCTCAATTTTTTCACGTCGCCGGTCAGTCCGTTCTGCATTCGGGTCAGGCGTTCGCCAATCCGTCGCCGTTGTTCCTTGGGCAAAGCCCGGAGTTGCGCGATGGCTTCTTCGGAAATCGCCAATGTGTAAAATGCGGCCACGGCGCAAGTCTAGAATCTAAACCTGCCCGGTCAATCGCAATTGATTGCGGATACGCGCAACGCGATGGCCGGAATCAAAACTGCGGACGGAAAAGTTTGGAAGGCGTGAATCAATCTTCCAAGTCCAAGGATTTTTTTGCGGAATCCCACGGAACCAGCTTTTTTTTGCCATTGCGGGCGATGGCTGAATTGAGTTCGCGCAAATCCTCCAAATCTCCCACGCGCTCGCGCAAAAGGAGCATTTCGTCGTAAATGGATTGCAAAGTCAATTTGCCGGGCTTTTGTGCGGCGATGGTTGCGTTACTCATAAACATCCTTCCTGTCTTTTACCGCATAAACGGAGATTTGTCCACCCGCCAGCGTGAACAAAATCCTGAAATCTCCGGCGCGCAGACGGTATTTATTTTCCTTGCCGCTCAATTTTTTAACGTCGCCGGTCAGTCCGTTCTGCAATCGGGTCAGGCGTTCGCCAATCCGTCGCCGTTGTTCCCTGGGCAAAGCCCGGAGTTGCTCGATGGCTTCTTCGGAAATCGCCAATGTGTAAAATGCGGCCACGGCGGAAGTCTAGAAACTAAACCTGCCCGGTCAATCGCAATTGATTGTGGACACGCGCAACGCGATGGCCGGAATCAAAACTGGGGACGGAAAAGTTTGGAAGGCGTAACGATTCAAAGTCAGGCATCCGACACATCTCGAAAACGTTTTGAATGACTCCACAAGAGCAGTCCAAAAAGAATGGCCGGAGTCAGGAAGTTGGCCACGCTTCCAAAACTCAAATTCGCCCTTAACGAGAACACATGAAATATGCTGAAAAAAATCGGGACGAAAGATTCTCCGATACCCAGCAAAAGAAAAATCCGTGCCCACCAAATCGCCCGCGCGTTTCCAAAGAGCATTGCTATTCCAATCAGCAATCCAAAACATTCAAAAATGTCGCTGGCTAAAGCAATATGATTAGAATTAGCAAGAAAGTAAGGCGCTCGGATAATCGCATGAAAACCAACAAGAGCGAGAGCGCCAGCTATAAAAATCTGAATGCTCTTGGCCGATATTTTATTCATAGGCTTATTTAGGTTGGTTTCGTTTCCTAATTGCGACTCTAATCAGTTTCACCAGTTTTGCAAGTAACTTTTATGGGTGAAAGCGTTAAGTTGAATCCGTGAAATCTGTGTCAACATTTTCATTTAATTTTCTCCACCTGGATTTTATTCGTCTCGTTCACGCCGAGCTGGAGCAGCGCGGCGTTGGCGTAAAGTTCGAGGTTGGGCTTGAATTCCGGCGCGTCGAGGGCGCGGCGTTCGTGCTCCAGTTCCTTGATGGCGAGCGTGTCGAGCGCGACGGGATCGCGGCTGAACCAAAGCTGGTCCAGCACGAACGAATACTGCAACAGCCCGCGCGAACTGCCCTCGTATTGGCCGATGAGCGCGTCGGTGATGTCGAGCGCGACGCGGTCGCCGAGCGCGGGCAGCGCGTAAATCTCCGGCACGGCGACGGCAAGCTGCCCGGCGTCGCTTTCAAAACGGAACGTGTTGTCCACGCCGCCGAGCGCGAGGCTGTAAAGCTGTCCGCACGCGCCGATTTCGTTTTCGTTCAGCAGCGGCGCGATGGAAATTATTTTTGTGATCTGCCGGCTGACAAGCAGCGAGACAAAGGATTTTCGCCCGACGCCGAGCCCCTTTTTTCCAAATTCCAGGTCGCCATAAACCAGATTGCCGATGACGGGGCTGTCCGGCAGATAAAAATTCGTCGGGTCGTAGCCGGATTCCATCGCGCCCGCCGCCTGCACGCCGAGTTGCGCGGCGAGCTTGAAAAATCCGGCGGCGCGCAAATCGTCCGCGTGCTTGTCCCAGATGACGATGTTTGTCGCCGGCAATCCGGCGTCGAGCAATCCGTGAACCACGGCGGCGACGACGATTGGCCGCGTGCCGCTCAATTCACCTGCGGCTGAAAAAACTTTTATGCCGACAACGTCCTGCGTTGAAACCAAACTGCGCCACGCTTCGGCAGCAGTCGCCCTGCCGGTGAAATGTGTGAGGCCGCGATTGACCATGGACTGCACGACATTTTCGTCCGGCTGAAAATTCAAGATGGCGTTTGTGTTTTCGACAATGACGACGCGCGCCGACGTGTTGGTGGATTGAAATGAAAACGGACTGGCGGCACGGGCTTGAAACCCCGCGAGCGACATCACCAGAAAAACAAATTGTATCAGCGCGTTTCTTGACACTTTCGGGCGCGGATGCTAACACCAAAGCCGATGCAGGTCACAAAAAATCGGATTATACGCGGCGCTGTTCCTTTCCTGCTGGCGGCTTTCATCGCGGGCTGCACGCCGGCGGGTCCCCGCGCGCTGCTCAATGGAAAAAAATTCCTTGATCGCGGCGATTTCACCCAGGCGGTTGAACAGTTGAAAACAGCCACGACGCTTTTGCCGTCGAACGCCCAGGCGTGGAATTATTACGGCGTCGCGCTGCAGCACGCCGGGCGGGCCGATGACGCGGCGGCGGCTTACAATCGTGCGCTGACGCTTGACCGCGACCTGACGGAAGCACACTACAATCTCGGCTGCCTGTGGCTGGAGCAGAAAAAATTTGATTCCGCAAAAACCGAATTCACCGCCTACACGTTGCGCCGGAACAACGAACCGGAAGGCTGGCTGAAGCTCGGGGCGGCGCAACTCGGAGCGGGCGAAATCGCGCCGGCGGAAAAAAGTTTCAGCACGGCATATTACATGAACACCAACAATCCCGAGGCGTTAAATGACTTCGGGCTGGCGCGTGCCGCACGCGGTCGCCCGCGAGACGCGGCGCAATTCTTCGCCGCCGCAATCCAGCATCATCCCGGTTTTGCGCCAGCGATCCTGAACCTTGCGACGGTCAGCGCCAAGTATCTGCACGACAACAAGGCCGCGCTGGAAAATTACCGCGCGTATCTTGCGCTCACACCGCGCCCGGCGGACTGGGACGCCGTGAACGCCGTGATGAACGATCTCGAACAGCCGCCCGCAGTCGCGGCTATGAATCCGCCGCAGGAAACCGAAAATCAAACCGCCCCGCCGCCACCGCCGGTCGTGAGCGAGACGAAAACGCAATCGCCCGTTGCCGTCCGTCCATTGTTGTCGCCGAAAATGCAGCAGCAGGCGCACACGCCGCCGCGCACCATTGTTGAAACTTCGCCGCCGCAGTCGCAATCAACCGCCCCGCCGCGCAGTTTGAATCCGCCCCGCTGGCAGGGTTCCCCGGCGCAGGAAAATTTTTCCAAAAACGGCGTGACGCCGCTGCCGGAGCCGGGCTTGAAAAACGAATTCGCCGAATCAAGCGCGGCTTCAAATCCGCCTGCCGTGCCGCAGCCCGCGAAAGTTGTTCCGCCGCCGCCGCCGGTTTTTCCGCGATATGTTTATTTGTCGCCGCGAAAACCGAAAGCAGGCGACCGGGCAGCGGCGTCGGGTGAGTTCGCGAAGGCGCGGACGTTTGAGGAGGACTCGCGCCTGCCGGACGCGGCGCAATCGTATCAAAAGGCCGCGAAACTGGATCCGTCATGGTTCGAGGCGCACTATAATTACAGCGTGCTGGCGTATCGGCTGAAGGATTTCAAGCAGTCGCTCGCCGCCTGCGAAATGGCGCTGGCCATCCAGCCGGATTCGGAGGACGCCCGTTACATTTTCGCGCTTGCGCTCAAGGCGTCGGGCTACGTCACGGACGCGGTGGACGAGCTGGAAAAAATTGCGGCGGCGGATCCGTCCGACGCGCGTGCGCAGCTCGTGCTGGGGGACATTGACGCGCAGCAGATGCGCGACAAGGCGGCGGCGCGGACGCATTATCTGAAATTTCTGGACTTGAGCCCGCGCGATTCGCAGGCGGCCAACGTCCGCTTCTGGCTGGCGTCGAATCCGCCGTGAAAAATTGACTGGCGTTTTAGCGCGGAAACTCTAATTTCAATTCCATGATTGTTGCTGCGGCAAATTCCGCGTCATCGGTTGCGAACAATATGTCGGTCAGCTGGTTTGACGCCGTCTTTTTGGTTGCACTGGGCTTTGGCGTGTTTCGCGGCCGGCGTAACGGCCTGTCGAGAGAATTGCTGCCGATGTTGCAGTGGATGGCGCTGCCAATCACGTGCGGGCTGGGTTATCCGACCGTCGCGCAGTGGTGCATCACCTACTTGAAGTGGAGCAGGACAATTTCCGACGTTGCGGGATATGTGGCTCTGGCGCTGGTGATTTTATTATGTTTTGTGTTTCTCAAGGAGCGCTTCACCGAGCGGCTGGTCAAGCATGACACTTTCAAGGGCGGCGAGTATTACCTCGGAATGCCGGCGGGGATGATCCGTTTTGCCTTCATTTTGCTGGTTCCGCTCGCCTTGCTGAACGCGCCCGTCTATACTGCGAATGAAATCGAGGCGCAAGCAGCCTATGAGCAGCAAACCTTTGGCGGCGGGGAAAAGGGTTTTAGCGGCAATTTTTTCCCCAGCGTGCATGAAATTCAGAATTCGGTCTTCGTGCAATCGGTCACCGGACGATTCGTCAAAAAAAATCTCGGGATGCTGTTGATTGACACGCGCCGGCTGGACGTTAAACACATCAAACCGCCGCCGAGAACCGGCAACTGAACGGCGGCTCGCGCCGCTGAACGCGCATGGCCGGAATTTCCCCCGCAACACTCGAACGCATCCGCGCCGCGAGCGACATCGTGGATGTCATCGGCGCGCATCTGCCGCTCAAAAAGGCCGGGGCGAACTTCACCGCGCTCTGCCCGTTCCACAAGGAAAAATCGCCGAGCTTCAACGTCAATCCGCACAAGCAGATTTTCCATTGCTTCGGCTGCCACAAGGGCGGCGATGTGTTCACCTTCGTCAAGGAATACGAAAACATCGGATTCGTGGACGCCGTCCGGCGGCTGGCCGAGCGCGCAAAAATTCCGCTCGAATTCGACAGCAATCCCGCCGAACTGCAATCGCGTCATCTCAAAGATCAACTGCTCGAAATCCACGAAAAAATCACGCAGCGCTGGCAAAACTGCCTGCTCAACGAAGCTGCCGGAACAAATGCGCGGGACTATCTGGAAAAGCGCGGCGTTTCCGCCGAGGCGATAAAACTGTTCCGGCTCGGTGCCGCGCCGGAACTTTGGGACGACACGGTGAACTGGTCGAAAAGTAAAAATTACGATTTGGCGCTCGTCGAAAAAGCCGGACTGATCATACGCAAGGAAGAAACTGGAAATCACTACGACCGGTTTCGCGGACGGCTCATATTTCCGATTTGCGACGAGCAGGGCAGGGTGATTGGATTCAGCGGGCGGATTTTGTCCGGCGACGAAAAAACCGCCAAGTATGTCAACTCGCCGGAGACGCCGATTTTCACGAAGAGCAAGGTGTTCTTCGGCCTCGACAAATCCAAACGCGCGCTTCTCGACGCGCAGTCAGCCATCGTCTGCGAGGGCCAGTTGGATTTGATCGCGTGCTTCATGGCGGGCGTGCAGAACGTCGTCGCGCCGCAAGGCACGGCCTTCACCGGCCAGCACGCGCGGATTTTAAAGCGCTACGTTGACGAGGTTGTTTTGTGTTTCGATTCCGACGAGGCCGGGCAAAACGCCGCCGTCCGCTCGCTGGATCATTTGCTCGCGTCCGGCCTTGCCGTGCGCGTGGCCGTCGTGCCGTCGCCGCATGACCCGGACAGTTTCATCAAAAATTTCGGAGGCGAAAAATTCCGCGAACTGATTTCCAAAGCCGAAGGGTTTTTCGATTACTATTTGAACCGGCTTTGTTCGCAAAACGAAATCGCTTCCGACAAAGGCCGGCTGGGCGTTTTGCGGGCGATGGCCGAGGCCGTCCACAAAACAGCCAGAGCGGTTTTGGTTGACACTTACGCGCAAAAAACCGCGCTGCGGCTCGGCGTTTCGCCGGAGGCCGTGCGCGCGGAATTCAAAAAAATTCCCGCGACTATAATTCCGGCTGCTGAAAGCGAAGGGGAATCATTTGAGAGTGCAACGCAGCCGGAATCGCCGCGTCCGTCGCCATTGGAATTTCATCTTCTCAAACTGCTTTTGCTCCACGACGAATTGGTGGCAACGGCGGCACTGCATTTGGAATTGGATTGGGTGCAAAATCCGATTGCGCGGCAAATCATCGGGCAAAGGCTGGCCGCGCAGCAAAATGAAACGTGGAAAAATCTTGCGGCGTTTTTGGACGGGTGCGATTTGGCTGAAATGCGAAGCCTCGTCACCGAGGCGGTCGCGGAAGAGCGTAAAATTCCAAATCCTGAAACGCAGCTTGCGGACATGGTTAAAAATCTGCGGAACCAGTTTCTCGACCGCCAGATCGCCGCGCTGACGCAAAGGGCGAGCCGTCCGGATATTTCCGAAGCCGAAAAAATCGGATCGCTGCACGAACAACAAAGGCTCCGCGAACAAAAACGTTCGCCGCTTGCACAATTGGAAAACTGAAAAGGCGCAATCCACTTTGGACTGCGCCCTTTTTTGTTGAATTAAAAATTATTTTGCGCCCTGGTCAATCCACGCGCGGATCAGGCCGATCTGTTCCGGCATGAGCGGTTTTGCATTTTCACCTCTTCGTTTGGCTCTGGGCATGAAAGACCGCGGGTCGCCCATGTGCGCGATTGACTTGACCAAATCGCCCTTGGTGCTGTCGCCGGTGACGATGATGGGTCCGTCCTTGCCGCCTTTCAGCGTGCTCTCAAGGCTGGTGAGAACAATCCCGTGACCCGGTCTGTTGTCGCCATGACAGCCGATGCAGTTGGCGTCAAAAATGGGTTTGATGTCGGTCTCAAAGGTCACGCCGGTTTTGGTTGATACGGGCGGCAGCGTATTGGTGTTGGTGGTGCTGTCCTGGGCGGATGCGGCCATCGTGATGCCGAAAGCGGCCGTCAGTGCGGCCATCGCAAGTTTGGTCAAGTTCATGTTTTTTATCGAGCTAGCTGGTTTGGTTTGCAATGTTCGCATATAAGACGCCAGAAACCGGGAAAGGTTTCAATAAAAATCACGCCGCCTGACGTGCTTGCGGTTGACGAGTGCCTGCGCCAACTTGGGCGTGTGCAAAGTGAACATTTCTCCGACGCCGCGCTGGTTGTCCTCGGCCACGGCACGGTTTTGAATGACCAGTCTGCCGCGCCGGTCTTCCAGCACGCGGCGGAACTGCGCTGGCGGAAGATTTTTGCCGAAGTGCGCGAAGGTTTTTGGAAACAGGAGCCGCACATTAAAAAAGTGCTGGCGGAGATTTCCGCGCCAAGAATCTTTATTGCGCCGCTGTTCATCAGCGAAGGCTATTTCAGCACGGAAATCATCCCGCAAGAACTGGGCTTCAGTTTTCCGAACAACTTGTCACTTGTTACTCGTCACCCGTCACTTTTTTACTGCCACCCCGTCGGCTCGCACGACAGCATGACCAAGGTCATTTTGTCGCGCGCCGACAACGTTGTGAAAAAATTTCCATTTCCACGCGCGCCAAAGCCCGAAGACATTACGCTGTTCATCGCCGGCCATGGCACGGGGAAAAATGAAAATTCCCGCAAGACCGTCGAACGACAGGCGGAATTGATCCGCGCGCTGAAAATTTACTGCGACGTGCGCGCGATTTACCTCGAAGAATCACCGCGCATTTCGGATTGTTATTTGCTCGCGCAGACAAAAAATCTGGTCGTCGTGCCGTTTTTCATCAGCGACGGCCTGCACACGCAGGAGGACATCCCCGTTTTGCTGGGCGAACCGGAGCGCATGGTGAAAGAACGGCTTGCCGCCGGTCAGCCGGCGTGGCGTAATCCGACGGAAAAAAACGGCAGGCTCGTCTGGTATTCGGCCGCCGTCGGCAGCGACTTCGGAATGGCCGATTTGATTTTGGAACGTATTCGCGAAGCGGCGAATAATTCGCCCTCATCGTCATCCTCGTAGTCGAAAATAAAAAACTCGAAAAAGATGATGGGGACGAGGATTATTAAATAGGATATTTATGAATAAAGTTCGTTTTGGAATTGTCGGCCCGGCGCAAATCGCGCGGAAAAACTGGCGGGCGATTTTTCACAGTGGCAATTCTGAAGTCACCGCCGTCGCGAGCCGCGACCTCGGACGCAGCCGCAAATTCATCGTCGAATGCCAGGCGGAAGTTCCATTTGAAACTGAACCGGCCGCATTTGGCAGCTACGATGAATTGCTCGCGTCAAAATATGTGGACGCCGTTTATATTCCGCTGCCGACCGGCTTGCGCAAGGAATGGGTCGTCCGCGCGGCGGAAGCGGGCAAGCACATCGTCTGTGAAAAACCATGCGCCGTCAGCGCTGGCGACCTTGAAGAAATGATTTCCGCCTGCCGCAAAAACCGCGTGCAATTTATGGACGGTGTGATGTTCATGCACAACCGCCGTCTCGAACAGATTCGCGAAACGCTCAACGATGGAAATTCCGTCGGCAAGGTCAAGCGCATCTGCTCAAACTTCAGTTTTCTCGGCGCGGCGGATTTTTTGCACGCAAATATCCGCGCCAGCCAGACGCTCGAACCCGCCGGCTGCCTCGGCGACCTCGGCTGGTATTGCATCCGTTTCGCGCTGTGGACAATGAACTGGGAGATGCCGCACCGCGTTGACGGGAAAATCATTTCACGCGCGGGCAATGATCCCTCCGGTGTGCCGGTGGAATTTTCAGGCGAACTTTTTTTTGACGGCGGCGTTTCGTCGGGATTTTACTGCTCGTTTCTCGCGGCCAACCTGCAGACTCTCACCATTAGCGGTGAAAAAGGTTATTTGAACGTGCATGATTTTGTGAATCCTTTTCGCGGCGAGGCGGCCTTTGAGACCGTCCAAGTCGAATTTCAAAACGACGGCGCAAATCCTTTTGCCCGGCCCGTTCTGAAAAAGCATCCGCACATTGAATCCGGCGACCATCCGGCGACCGCGCAGGAGTCAAATATGTTCCGCAATTTTGCAAACCAGATTTTTACCGGAAAACTGAACGATGCGTGGCCGGAAATCGCCCTGAAAACCCAGCGGGTTCAGGACGCCTGCCTTGAAGCCGCGCGGAACAAGCTTGAAACTTGAAATTCGAAGCTTGAAACTGGCCGCGTGCAGTTCCAAAAAATCAGCGTCATCGGCGTCGGCCTGCTCGGCGGCTCCATCGGGCTGGCCGCAAAAAGACGCGGCCTTGCGCGCGAAGTCGCGGGCTTCGTGCGCCGCGCCGCCAGTTTGAAAGATTGCGAGAAGGTCGGCGCGGTGGATTACGCCACGACCGATCTGCTCGCCGCCGTTTCAAATGCGGACTTGATAATTCTTTGCACCCCGCTTGCGCAAATGCGCCCGCTCGTGCGGCAATTTCTGCCCGCGCTCAAACGCGGCGCGATTGTCACCGACGTTGGCAGCGCCAAGACGAGCGTGGTGAAGGAGGTCTGCGGCCTCATCCGAAAGGCAGGGGCACATTTCATCGGCTCGCACCCGATGGCCGGCGCGGAAAAAACCGGCGTTGCCGCCGCGCGCGAAAATCTTTTTGAAAACGCCGTCTGCGTTTTGACGCCGACGAAAAACTCCAACCCGGCGTCGCTGCGAAAAGTGGAGCAATTTTGGAAATCGCTCGGCGGTCGAACGGTGCGCTTGACGCCGCAACTGCATGACCATATCGTCAGCCGTTCCAGCCATCTGCCGCATATCGTGGCGGCGGCGCTGGCAAATCTGGTTTTGAATCCCGCAAATCCGAAAACGCTGTCACAACTTTGCGCGACAGGTTTTCGCGACACCACGCGCGTCGCGTCCGGCTCGCCGGAGATGTGGCGCGACATCGCGCTTGCCAACCGGAAAAATGTTTCGCGCTCCGTGGATGTGTTTGTGGCGGAATTGAAAAAGTTTCAGTCCGCGCTCGGAAGAGGTGACGCCAAGGCGGTTGGAAAATTCTTCGCCACGGCGAAAGAACGCCGCGACAACTGGTGCGCGAACGCCGCTTCAACTTCATCCGAATAAACTGGCCGCGGAGGGGCTTGGATAATTGTTTCATCCGTGTCCAAACGTATTCATTTGCGGGTTCAAAAATGAAATTGGAAAAGAAGAAAGTGGCGTTTTCCCGCCGGACTTGGCAGGTTAACCCGGCCACGCGCGTGAAAGATTCGGCGAAAAAGTATTCGCGTCCGCGCGTCAAACAGGATTTGCAGAAGCAGAAAAAACAATAGTTGCCACTGAGTCACAGAGAAACAGAGAAATTTAATTCAAAAAACTCTGCGCCTCTGTGTCTCTGTGGAAAAAACAACATGAGCAGGAAATTAAAATTTGGTTTGCCCAAGGGCAGCTTGCAGGACGCCACCGTCGAAAAGATGGCGAAGGCGGGTTTCAACATCACCGTCAGCAGCCGTTCCTATATTCCGCACGTGGATGACGACGAGATGGAAATCCGGCTGATCCGCGCGCAGGAAATCAGCCGCTACGTCGAGCATGGTTATCTCGATTGCGGCATCACCGGCCACGACTGGGTGATTGAAAACGGCTCGAAAGTCCACGAGGTCGGCGAGTTTCTTTTCAGCAAGGCGACGCGCCAGCCCGCGCGCTGGGTTTTGTGCGTGCCGGAAAATTCGCCGGTCAAATCGGTGAAAGATTTGGAGGGCAAACGCATCGCCACGGAAGTCGTCAACCTGACAAAAAAATATCTGAAGAAAAACGGCGTCAAGGCCGAGGTGGAATTTTCGTGGGGCGCGACGGAAGTGAAGGCACACGAACTGGTGGACGCGATTGTGGAAGTCACCGAGACCGGCTCGTCACTGCGCGCGAACAAGCTGCGCATCGTGGACACGCTTCTTTCTTCGACGCCGCGATTGATCGTCAACATCGGGGCCTGGAAAGATTCGTGGAAGCGCAAAAAAATCGAGACGCTGGCGATGCTACTCAAGGGCGCGCTGGAAGCCGAGGCGAAAGTCGGCTTGAAAATGAACATTGCCGAGAAAAATCTGGCGAAACTTCTCGAAGATTTGCCCGCGCTTCGCAACCCGACGATTTCCAGCTTGAGTCTGAAAGGCTGGGTCGCCGTGGAGACGATCATTGACGAGCACGTCGTCCGCGAATTGATTCCGCAATTGAAAGCCGCCGGCGCGGAGGGAATCATCGAATATCCGCTCAACAAGGTGGTTTATTAAAATCATCCTCATCGTCATCCTCGATCTTTGATTTTGAAGATGAGGATGAATTGGAGCAAATTAAGATTGGCATCGGGCCGGATTTAGTTTATTCCATTGGCAATCCTATATGGGTTCAATCAAAAAACGCCGCAAGGCAAAAATCAACAAGCACAAACGGCGCAAGAAGCTGCGCTTGAATCGTCACAAGAAGCGCACCTGGCAGAAGTAATTCCGCCCTGCGGTTCAATTCATCCGTTCGCGGGCGGTCGCATTTTGCAGCCGTCAGCGAACGGTCTTTTGCATTTGCGATTGAAGGTTTGCACGACGGCAGAAAATTGAGGGTTGTTTGGGTTTCAAACTTCCACGTCAGCCGCATATGGCATATCGTCAAATTTGAAATGGAACGTCATTTTGGAAAACATTACACGCGCGAAGAGGCCAGCGCGCTGCTGCCGCATATCCGCAAATGGCTGGAAAAGCTGAACCAACTGCGCGAGGATTTGCACCGCTGCGAAAAACGCTTGAGCGGCCTGGCGGAGCAGGGGAACGACACCGGCGGCGAGACCGTGAACAACTGGATACGCACGCTCGCGGATATGCAGGAACTGCTTGCCGAATTCCAACGCCGCCACATTTTCATCAAGGACCTCGAGCGCGGGCTTTTGGATTTTCCAGCCATCATCGGCGGCAAGGAGGTTTTTCTCTGCTGGGAATCGGATGAAGACGCCGTTGAATTCTGGCACGATTTGGAAACCGGCTACGGCGGCCGCGAACGGCTCTGAATTATTTCACCATTTGCACCCGGCCTGTGTGTTGTGGATTCGCGCGAAACATCGGCCAGGAACTTTTCGCCGGCGGCGGCAGATTGTTCGATGAGTTGATGGCGCACAGAAATCCGGTATTGACGACGTAAATTGTTCCGCCATCACCAATGACCGGAGAAGCAATGATGTTTCCGTGATCGACGTTATTGTCGGTGTTTAACCGCCATTGTTGCCGGCCATCCCGTCCAATCGCGATCAAATCCCGCCATGGCGCGGAAAAATAAATCGCGCCGCCCGCCGTCACGGCGGGGCTCGCTTCAATAAAATCCGGAAAGCCCCATTTCCACCGTTCTTTTCCGTCACTGCCGATGGAGACATTTTGCTCATTGACGGCAAGATAAATGTTTCCATTTTCATCCAGCACTGGCGAGGATTTGGTCACGCCGCCGGTGTGCAGGCGCCATTTTTCCGAACCGCCGGTGTCCAATGCGTAAAAATTTCCGTCCGTCGAAGTGAAATAAACCACGCCGTCCGCGCCGATGGCCGGTGAGGAAATGATCTGCCCCTGTGTCAAAAACTTCCAGCGCAATTTCCCGTCCGGCGTCAGCGCGTAAAAATTCCCGTCGTGCGAGCCGAAATAAACCGTCCCGTCCTGGCCGATGGCGGGTGACGAATCAACAATCCCGTCCGCCGGAAATTTCCATTTCAGCGAGCCGTCCGGGTTCAGCGCATAAAAATTTCCATCCCAGGAGCCGAAATAAACCGTCCCGTCAGTGGCAATCGCGGGCGAGGAATCAATCCACGCGCCGGTGGCAAAAGCCCATTTCAATTTTCCCAGTGGCGTGACGGCGTAAAATTTCCGGTCGCGCGACCCGAAATAAATTGTCCCGTCATCCGCAATCGCTGGTGACGATTTGATCTCGCGTCCCGCCTGAAAAATCCATTTCGTGTTGCCTTGCGGTGTTGCTGCGAGCAGCTTGCCAAAAAAAGTTCCGAGATAAATCGTCCCGTCCGGCGCGATGGCTGGCGAAGAATCGGCATAGTAATTGGGCAGCCGTAATGACCATAAATTCGTCGCGGCGGCCTGTGCGCGGCAGGCGGATTGCGTAATCAAATTCAGGATGCCGATGACGAGCCAGAGTTGCCGGAACAGTTTCATTGTGGCGATCAGTTAATCGTTAAATGGTCGGGACGGCAATTTCATTTCCGCGCCAGTAAATCCGCAACAATGCGGCCATGGCTTGCTCATTTGTCTTTCTCGATCATCTTCAAAATCTTTCGTGTTTTGACATCAATCCAAAAATTCCCAATGCCGCCGGTTTCTGGATTTTCCAGATCCAATTCCATCGTGGCTCCGTTCACTTGAACCCCTAAAAATTTTGGCATCACTTCTTGACCAGTGCCCGGCATGGAAAAGAAAGCGGGTTTCGCAGGATTCCTGATGTCGGTTTGCTGACGGCTTTCTCCTTTGATTTTTGAAGCATTGACCCGCTGCTCAAATTGTTGAATGGCTGCATCCAAATTTTCTTCCGCCGGTTCGGCGAGGTCTTCATGCCAATACACTTCGCCCCACGGCGGCAGCATTCCTCCAATAATGGTTGAATCCGTCTCGACGTAAAAATCCATGTCCCAGCCGATCCAGATTTTTCCACTTTGCGGCGCTTTGAACGCGATGAAATCAACATTGGTGGTTTGAATCGGATGCTGTCCCATCGCCCGCATCCTGAAAGACGCGCGCTTGATCAACAAAGGCGGTGATTTAATTCCGGGCAGCGTGTTCGTTTCAAGTGTCCAATGCGTCGAGTCCGTCATTTGGACTGGCGCAGCGTCTTCATCCAGCCGTGGATATTTCTGTCGCAGAATTTCATCCAATTGCGATTTATAGACTGCCGCTTTTATTTGAGGAATCGCTTCATCGGCCAGACCTCCTTGGTTGGTCAATCCGGCTAGAACGGGAATTGCGTCTTTGGCTTCCGCGCCAAAATTTATGAGTGCCGCCGAAGTTCGTAAACGAACGTCCTTGTTTTCATCTGCCAATGCCCTAATCAGCGCCGCGACTATTTTTTCATCCTCCATCTTGTCGAACGGCCCCATGTCGCCCAAAGCATCCGCAGCAGCGGCGCGAACTGCGGCGTTGGTATCGGACAACGATTGAATGATCGCAGTCACGATCAAATTTGCCTGTGGCTCGAATTTGCCAAGAGGTTTGGCGCGTATCGCATCCCACGGATATGGATGCGCCCCGCCACGCAATTTTTGATTCATTATTTGTCCAAGGACGCTGATGGTTGAGAGGCGCACATCATTATCGGAATCCTCAAGCAGTGAAATCATTGCGGGAATGACTTTTGCGCTTTCATCATTTGCCATCGCCCAATTAAATCCAAGCCCCATAGTATGGCTTCGGATTTGCACATTGGTGTCACCAAGAAGTTGCGTGAACGTCGGCAGCAACTCTATTGCGGGAACTTTGAAGGCGCACAATGCGGCCAAAGCGGTTTGCCGAATTGAAGAATTGCCGTCGTGTAAAAATGGCATCAAAGCCGGAACTGCGATTTCATTCCCTTTGTGAATTCGCGCCAGCGCAGACATGGCAAGGACACAAAGCTCCGAATCGTTTGTCTTGAGCAATGAAACCAAAGGAGGAACAGCAGCCTCGCTCACGGACTCATTGGCGAGGGCATACAAGGCATCACGCCGAATGGTTCGATTGGCATTGGTCAGAGCGTCTATGACGGGCGTTTCGAACTGCAACCTGATCAATGTGTCAGCGGCATGAAATGATGTTGCTTCTTTTTGAATTTGTCCGACCAGCAATGCGATTACGGATTTTTTTACCAATTCCAATTGCTTGACAGCCTGGACTGCCGAATCAGGCTTGGGCGGCAATTTGGCCAGACTGTCACGCAAACGTCGCAAAATTTTTTTATCCTTGGAAGCAGCCTCGACCGTCACGCTCATTTCCGTTCCCGGAAGATTTTCACGCAGCAATTCGTGCGTAGGTGCGCTGATTCGGGAATAACCTTCTTTTCCCGCCCTTGCCGTGCCGGGACCAGCCGAAATTCGCAGGTAAATATAGTCGTTCTCGCCGGCCATTCTTATTCTTCCATCGGGTGCCTGGCGGATAATTCCCTGTTGAAGAACTGAAGAATCCACTTCTACGCTGAATTCATCCGGCTCCGGCCCTCTTGAAAAATGATCAGGCGCCAAATAATTGTTCAATTCAGAATAATCCTGAAAATCCAGATAAATTTGCAATTCAATCGTAGCAACGCGATCTTTTTCCCATTCCTCAATCACAGAATTCGTTTGAGACCTTGCAAGATTTGGATGCACGCCAAAAAACATCAAGACGAGCGCGAGGCAGAGGATGAGTTTGGGTTTCATGGTTTCCTCGAATCTCATCGCAACAGGTTCGGGTGCTTGATAACACCTCCTGCATCCTTTTTCAGAACCTTGATGATTTCGGCCTCTGAATAAGGTTGATACTCGTTAAACCTTCCAAACGTTGGCGGCAGCGGAATAATGATGTCATCCGATTCCCCATGCAGCCAGACAGCCATGAAGTCGAGCGGCGCGATGTTCAAAGCGCGGACTTCATAATCCTGCTTCTTTGTTTGCGGCAATTTCTCCGCCGCGCGCAACGCCTCCAGCGGCGCATCGGAGAAAAAAGGCCGCTGAACATCATTGTATTTCAACGCGCTTCCGTTTGTTCCGCCGTAAATCAACGTCGCCGCGCCGACGGCATCCGTTCCATGCATCAGCATATAACGCCACGAACGCGAGGTCGTCGCCGAGAGCATGTGTCCCGAAGCCAGCATCGCCAGATTCGTGACATAATATTCTCGATATGGCCCGGCCACGGTCAAATCTTCCATCTTCAAACCGCTAAAGAAACGCGTGTCACGACCAAGAATAGGACCGACGTTCGTGACTACAATCTCCCGTCCTCCGTCCGGGGTTTTGGGATAGACGATGGCTGCAAGGCAGTGGCCGCCCAAAACGAGAGCGAGGCAGAGAATGATTTTTGGTTTCATTGAACGATGATAATTCTGACACAAGATCAAACCAGTTCGTTCATTTTGCCGGATTCGCGCATTCTGCATCATCCACCAATAATCGCCTCCCTCGGCGCTCTGGCAGCATTGGGATCTGACGCCGCAGATCGCCGGGCCTATTTGAGCAAAAACACCTTGCCCCGCAGGGCATGAGAAATTTCAGGAAACTATCGGCTTTCGATTGCAGCAGCAATTGTGTGGACGGTTTGCATCGTCTTCCGTGCGACCTCCGTGTCTGAAAGCTTCAAACCATAATTTTTATCCAGCGCCACGACCAGTTGCAGCGCGTCCACAGAATCCAGCCCAAGACTGCCCGGCCCGAACAACGGCTGGTCGTCGCCGATTTCCGCCGCGCTGATTTTGAGCATCAGGTTTTCAACCAGCATTTGTTTGATCTGCGCCTTGAGTTCAGTTGAGTCGTTCATTGAAATAAAATTACGCGCCAAGCTTCTGCGCAGAGCCTGTGACCTGAACCGCCTCCGAGCAAGCCAGAA
>DATCDZ010000069.1:0-14149 GCA_036510395.1 Verrucomicrobiia bacterium | reverse complement strand
GTCCGTGGACTCGGTTAAGATACTCCCGTTTGCTGGGCAGACTCATGTTCGTTGTTGCGGTAACCACGAACTTGAGTCAACGTATGGCCGGACTCCTCGTCCAGCTCTATGCCCCGGTAACCCTTATCCTGAGTCAACACGGCTGCTAAAATTTCTGAAAATTTGTGTGGCGTATTTGATTTCATCTGCTAGATTCCCGCGCTCTTGACGAACCGGCTTTGTTGCCGAAAATCATTTTAATTTGTGACAGCGAAGAAAAAAGAAATCAAAAAGTCGTCGCCCCGTAGCGGGTCGCCGGCGTCCGCAACGTCGGCCTCCATTCTCGGCCGGCCTGTGTCCAAAGCCAGTTTCACGCCCGACGGCGCGAAAAAAATCAAGGCCGAGTGGCAGAAGTATTATGCGCATCTGATGGAATTGCGCGAGCAGTTGCTCCACCAGATGAACGGGCTGGCGAAGGAGTCCGCGCAGGAAATGGCCGGCTACAGCCTGCACATGGCGGATTCGGGCACGGACAATTTCGACCGCGATTTCGCGTTGAGCCTGCTCTCGTCGGACCAGGACGCGGTTTATGAAATCGAGGAGGCGCTCAAGCGCATCGAGAAAAAAACCTACGGCGTGTGCGAGCTGACCGGCAAGAACATTCCGCGCGCCCGGCTCGAGGCGATTCCGTGGACGCGGTTCACGGTGGACGCGCAGGCGCAACTGGAGAAGGAAGGCGCGCTGAAATCGCGCCGCATCGGCGCGCTCGGCACGGTTGACGGCGGCAATGTCACGGAGGTTGAAACCGACGAGGACGAACAGCCCGAAGAGGCGAAGGCTGCGAAAGAAAAGGAATAATTTATGGCACGCGAAATCATCACCATCGAATGCAGCGAGGCGCGCAAGGAAGGCAAGCCGCCATCGCGCTACACGACCACGCGCAACAAAAAACTGAAGACGGAGAAGCTGGAGATCAAAAAGTTCAATCCGTTTCTGCGCCGCCACACGTTGCACAAGGAGATCAAATAATATGCCCCGCAAGACGAACACCGACAAAGATAAGCGCGGCAACCGCCGCCCGACGGAAAACCGCACGCCCCGCCCGAAGCCGAAGATTGACTTCACCGAGGACGCGCTCGATTTCAAGAACACGAACCTGCTCCGGCAATACGTCACCGACCAGGGCCGCATCCTGCCGCGCAAATACACCGGGATGCCCGCGCATTACCAGCGCCACCTGACGAACGCCATCAAGCGCGCCCGCCAGATGCTGCTGATGAAGTAATTCTCGCAATCCAAATTGCAGCGGCGGTCTGTTGACCGCCGTTTTTTATTTTCAATTTTGCGAATGCTGATGCAACTTTGAAGGAAATGAAACCGCACGCGCACGAACATTCGCACAAGCGACAGGAAATGTCCGCGCTGAAAAACCAGTTGCGCGGACAATCTCGGAAAATCACCGGCCCGCGCGCGGCGATTCTGGAAATTTTGCGGGTGCATCGGCATCCACTCACGAATCGGGAAATTTTTTCTGAAATGCCAAACGGCAGTTGCGACCTTGCGACGATTTACCGCTCAATGCACCTGCTCGCAAAGATGGGCATGGTCAAGCGGTTCGATTTCGGCGACGGCGCGGCGCGGTTTGAACTTGTCGGTGAAAACGACGACGGCCATCACCATCATCTGGTCTGCACGAATTGTTCCGAAGTCGTGGAGATTGAAGAATGTTTTCCAGAAAAAATCGAGAAGCGCATCGCCGCCAAAAATAAATTCAAAGCCGTGACGCACAAGCTTGAATTTTTTGGAATCTGCCCGGAGTGCCAGCGGTGATTTCTCCTGCGAACCAGTTTTTAGTGAAACAAACTGGCACTTTTCAAACAACCTGGACAAATCCGGCTACGCCATTTCTTCGGCGAGCCAGTCTCCGAGATGCAGGTATTCTTTTATTTTGCGGCGCTCGTAACGGTTTTTCTGCGCCTTTTTCGGCTGATTATCCGCCTTGCGGAACGGATGCCTTGTGTTGCGAACTGCTTCGCTGATGACTTCCATTGTTTTCATCATAGCATTTTTCCTTTCTCCAAGGGTGCTAACAGCGTAAATAATGCCAAACGCCGTCCATTCGTTTTAGAAACTTTACACGAACGTCACAAATAAGACTCGCGCCGCTGCTCAACCGTTCAAAACTATTTTTACGCGCGAAAACCAAATGAACCCGAACGCCATTCATTTTCAACCTTCCTGGAAATCAATTTCAAACCCAGACATTCAAATTCCTTCTGGACTTCCAAAAACTCCGATTTCAAAATCCCCGCCAGAACCAAAACTCCATCGGGCTTCAATTGCGCCGCAATTTTCCAGCGCTCGGCGATCAACAGGTTGGAAATCAAGTTCGCGCAGACCATGTCAATTTGTCTCTTCGGCTTTGTGGAAAGTTTCGCCACGTCGCCGCGAACGAGCCTGATTTTTTTCAAAGCTCCGTTCGACTTGGCGTTTCCGCGCGCGACGCGCACGGCTTCAGGGTCAAAATCAATTGCGCGAACAGGATTGAAGCCGAGCTTTGCCGCCGCAATCGCCAGAATTCCCGAGCCGGTGCCGATGTCCAAAAACGACTGCCGCAATCCGATTTTCCGCCGCCGGACAATTTCTGCCAGACAAAATGAAGTTGTCGGATGCTGGCCGGTGCCAAAGCTCAATCCGGGATCAAGAATCACGACGGCCTGATTTTTTCGCGGACGTTTTTTGCTCCAGCCCGGTTTGACGAGCAGCGAATTTCCGATTTCAACCGGCTTGAAATGCCGCTTCCACGATTCAGCCCAGTCTTCGCGCCGCACTTTGACGGCTTTGATTTTGCCCGCGCCAATTTTCAATCCGCAGTTTTTGATTCGCCGCAATCCGGTCGAAATTTCTTCGCGGACTTCGCGTGAAAAAAATCGCTTCTCCGAAAAATAAGCCGAAACGACGCAGGTTTGAGTTTCAACGTCGAAATAGGAGGAGACGCTGCAATTGAAAATCGTTCCGAGCAATTCAGCGACAGCGTCCTCGGCTTCAGGTGCCGTGGCGACGGAGATTCGCCGGAGCGGCTTCAATTGTTTCCTTCTCATCGTCATCTTCATCCTCGTTTTTTATTTTGAAGATGAGAAGGATTCATAAATCGCGCCACGGTGTGAAATTAAGCAGTTCAATTTCCGCGTGACCCGGACGCAAGGCGATTTGCGTGACGCTGGCGTATTCGACCTCGAACATATTTGTTTTTGGAAGCGGAATTTCCAGAAGAATCGCCAGGATCATCCGCACGACGCCGCCGTGGCAAAAAACGCCGACGGTTTCTCCGGGATGATTTTTGATGATTTCGCGCAGGCAAGGCTCGACACGCGCGCGGAATTGAGGGCCGCTTTCGCCGTTGGGCGCGACGCCGCGCTCGATGTGGTCGAGCCATTCGTGCGTGAGCAGGTTGAATTTTTCGCAGACCTGCTCCCAGTTCAAGCCCGTCCAGTCGCCGAAATTGACTTCGCGCAAATCCTTGAGGATGGTCTGCGGCGGCGCGCCATTGTTCAGGAACGGCGCGAGCGTCTGCTGGACGCGCCTCATCGGACTGGCATAAACCGCGTCGAATTTTTTGCGGTGCAGGAATTTCGCCAGAATTTCCGCCTGTTCGAGTCCGCGCGGCGAAAGGTTCATGTCAATCGTCCCGCCGAAAATTTTGTGATAGCGCGTTTCGACCTCCGCGTGACGGACGAGCAGCAGGCGTGTGGGATTTGCGGGCGGCATGGCTGGATTATGCGAGAGCGATTTTTTGCGCTTCGAGTAATTGGGTAATTCCAGTTTTGCCGAGAGCGAGCAAATCGGCGAGTTGCGATTCGGTGAAGGTGGCCTCCTCGCCGCTGCCTTGAAGCTCGATGAATTCGCCGGCGAAATTCATCACAAGATTCATGTCCACGGTCGCCGCGACGTCTTCGGTGTAACACAAGTCCAAAAGCGGTCGGCCGTTCACAATTCCGACGCTCACGGCGGCGACGGATTTTAGAATTGGATTTTCCGCGATTTTTTTCTCGGCAATCAATTTTTTGACTGCGAGCGACAGCGCGACAAACGCGCCGGTGATTGCGGCAGTGCGCGTTCCACCGTCGGCCTGCAAAACATCGCAGTCCACGCAAATCGTCCGCGCGCCGACTTTTTCCAGATCAATTGCGGCGCGAATCGAGCGGCCAATCAACCGTTGGATTTCCGACGAGCGTCCGTCCAGCCTGCCTTTGGAAATGTCGCGCGGCTTCCGTTGCAAAGTGGAGTAGGGAAGCATCGAGTATTCCGCCGTGAGCCAGCCGCCGGAAACTTTTTGTTCCTTCATCCAGCGTGGCACGGATTCCTCGATGCTCACGCCGCAGATGACGCGCGTGCTGCCCCATTCGATGAGCGTGGAGCCGGTCGCGTGCGGCGCGATGTGGTTTTGAAAACGCAGCGGGCGCAATTGGTTTGCTGAACGTCCGTCGGCGCGCGTGGAATCAGGCATAATTCGACGGCGAGATTAGCGTGAATTTGTTTGAACCGCAAACTGCGAATTATCGGGCGCGCAAAAGGCTCATGGCTACCGCCGTGATGCGTCCGCTCGCTCGCGACGATTCGATGCAGCGCAAATGGATTGACGGACGCCCGACAAAAAAAATCGCGGAAAGTTTCATCAAGCCGAACGACCATCTGATTGCGAAGAAATGCTGCAAATTTTCCGGCAAAACTGAAAAGCCTTGAGATTGATTGAACGCGGTCTGCGGGCTTACTTTTTTTCGGCCTCGATGCTGGCAAAAAGATTTTCCAAACTGTTGAGCCGCGTCTGATTCGTCTGGTTTTTGACGTTCAAAACCTGGCGCAGATAGTCCACGCCGTCGGAAACATTGCGGACGGATTTTGGCAGGAGCGCGCCGGCGGCGTTGGCGTGGCCGCCGCCCTGGAATTTTTCCGCCGTCTTGAGCGCCTCGCCGTTGCGGCTGCGGAAGCTGGCGAAGACGATGTTGCCGCGCCGGAACAGCGTCACCAGCACCGAGTATTTTGTCGCCGCGTCTTCAAGCAGTTGGTGGATGATGAGGTTGTTGTTGCCGACGATGGTGTCCACGAAGCCGATGTCCGGGCTGATTTCCGTGATGTTGGACTTGCTCCACTCGAAGCCGATGGGATTTTCAATTTTCCGTTTCACGGCCATGACTTCGAGCAGCGGATGATCCAGCAATTTTTCAATGTCGCCGCCGATGAGCGTGTGCAGATTCCAGAACTGGTAAATTTTGACAAGGTTCGCGTAATCACCCGCGAGTTCAAAATCCGGGTCATCCTCCAAAAACAAATCGGCGACGTTGTTCAAGTGAACGAGCCGATCCAACGCGGGCGAACTGACGCCGTGTTCCTGGCAAAGTTCGTAGCAGAGCAGCCCGGCGGACTTGTCCACGTCGTGGATGAGCCGCGCGTTTTTTGGCACGGCGTCCGTGACGTGATGGTCAATGACGACCCAGTCCTGCTTGTCCATGCGCGCTTCAAAAGTGAAGTCCGTAACCCAAGTGGCGCGCTCGCGCAGTTCGCGCTGTTTCCAGAAATTGTAATGATGCGCCTCCAGCGGAATGTCCGTGCCGAAAAGTTGTCTGGCGAGCTTTTGCAGCAGCACGCCCGCGATGAGACCGTCGAGGTCGCTTTCGTGGGTGAAAATCACATCGGGTTTTGGCAGAGGATCCATGGCGGCGGAAATTTAATCCAATTGAACGCGCGTGGCGAGATGGAATTCCAATTGAATGGAATCAACGTCCTGCGCTCCAACCCCAGCGAGTGTCGAGTTGATTTTGGCGCGGACGGTAGGCACTGCTGCTCTTCGCAATGATTTGACAGGTTGACCAAAAAGAAATGCCCGTCATTGCGCCGCTGAACACAATTACAAACCAAAACGGCAAACCGCGACCGTCCATGCAAGTTAATTGATATAACGCGGGCGCTAATGGTGCGAGAATCGCAATCACCAGAAGAACGGTTTTTATGAAATTTGCCTGCGTGTTCCAAATTGAAACCGCAATAAAAACGCTGACGGGCGCGATGGCGAGCAATTCAATTTTGAAAAATGAAATACATTCGACTGACCCGGTTTCCGTCCATGCCAGGGCTGTGAAAGCCAAAAACAATGTGAGCAGCGGTAAAATCACAACAGATAAAAGCGTAGCCGCCAGTTTTGCTGTTGAAACCGGCATCGTCCGCAGAAAACGCAAGTTGTGGCTCAAAGAAAAACCGGAACGCATTAAAATGAAAACAAAAATGAAGGGAAAGAAAGCTCCGCCATTGTCTATGCTTCTCGTCAAATGATGCCAGTCAAATTGATGTTTTATGGCAAAATCCAAAAGATTCATGATGATTAAAAATAAAATCCCGAAGCTCCAAACGCCGGAAAAAGTCGTCGTGAAAACAAATGGAATTCCACCAAAACCATTTGGAGCTTTGAATTGTCTGCGTGAATTTTCAGGCTGTTGCGATGCGTTGCGGTATTCGCTGTAGTCCGCAATCATTGACTCGGCGCGATGCCAGCCGGCAATCGTCATGGCCAGGGTGCAAATATAAAAAGCCGCCATCTCGACCGGACTTTTCTGCATGTTAAAAAGCAGATAGACACAGCCGCCAATGATCGCCAGATATAATCCGCCGACCAACAAACGTCGAATTCTTTTTCTCCAGTCAACGGACGACAGATACAAAATGCTTCCGCTGAAGAGCCAAAAAAGCGATCCATACAGAAGAGTGTTGGCCGTCACACATTCGAACCATTTTAGAAATGAAAGCTCTTTGCCTGACCATAAGAAATAAACGGCCATGCCCAGAAAACTGAAAACCATCATTAAAATTGACGCGAAGCCGACTGAAATCCACCACCATGTCCGGCCAATTTGCCTCGCAGTGTAGGGCAGCGTAAGCGCGACGCGGGAATAGCCGCGTTGCAAATCCATCAGCCAGATATTCGGTCCAAGAATAAATGCGGCAGGGAAAATAAAATCACTTCCCAACATTCCGTAATTAAACGAGCCAAAAACAATGTGAACCAGACAAAATAACACCCATAGAAACCAGCGGCGTTTGAATTGATCAAGTATCAATGGTTTCATTTGGCCTCCACTTCTTTGGCGAGCGCGACGAACAAATCTTCCAGCGTCACGCGCGTGAGTGAAATTTCTTTTGCGCCTTTGGATTGCAGCCAGTCTTGAACGTCGCTCTTTTGGTCGAGCAACGCGTGCCAGCGGTTTTCGTTGTGTTTCAAAATGATCAGGCCGTCGCGGTTTTGAAATTGCGCGCCGTTGTCGCTGAAAAATTCGGCGAGTCGGAAGCGATCCACGATTTCATCCGTGCGGCCTTCGAGCAGCAGTTTGCCATTTTTGATCATGCCGACGTGGTCGGCAAAGCGTTCGATGTCGGTCAGGCCGTGCGAGGAAATCAAAACGGTTCGTTCGCCGTCCTCGACGGCTTTGAGCAGTTCGCCGAAAACCTGCTGCTTGGAAACTGCGTCGAGGCCGGTGGTTGGTTCATCGAGAATTAAAATTTCAGGACGGCGCGAGAGCGCGAGGAGCAGGCTTAATTTTGTTTTTACGCCGAAGGAAAGCGTGGCGATTTTGTCGCCGTCGCTTAAATGGAATTCCTTCATCAGCGCGGCGCAATAATCGTCGTCCCAATCAGGATAAAAGCCGCGCACGAAGCGGATGGCTTTGCCGACTTTACCCCAGACCTGAAAATTCAAATCGGGACTGACGTAGGCGGCGCGGGGTTTAAGTTCCACTTCGTCGGCGCGATGGTCGAGGCCGAGAACACGGATTGTGCCGGCGTCGTTCTTGCCCATGCCGAAAATCAAATCAATGGCCGTGGTCTTGCCCGCGCCGTTCGGCCCGATGAGTCCGTAGATCGCGCCGCGCGGCACAGTCAGGTCGAGCGGGCCGAGTTTGAAGGTGGGATAATTTTTGACGAGCCACGGATTTCAATGGCGTTGGTGTTCATGATTTTCCTTTGATGATTTTGTGGGCGAGTTCGAGAATTTCCGCCGGTTTCAATCCGGCTTCGGCGGCTTCGCGCGCGGCTTCGCGGAATAGTTCCTGCGCGACGGTCAACTTGGCTTCGCGGCTGCGGTCGTGGCCGAGGTCGGCGACGAATGTGCCGAGTCCCTGCCGACGATAAATGATCCCTTCGCGTTCCAGTTCCTCGTAAGCGCGTTTGACGGTGATGATGCTGACGAGCAAATCTTCCGCGAGCGCACGAAATGAGGGCAGAGTCGCGCCGGGCTTGAGCCGTCCTTCACTGATTTCGCGTTTGAGGCGGTCAACGATTTGCTGGTAAAGCGCGCCATCCGCCGCCGGGGAAATCGGCCCGATCAAGAAAGATTTACGGTCATGCGCCATTTGTATTTACTGTTTATACACTATATAAACAGTTTGTCAACATCTTTTTGGAAGGTTGACACATTGGGATTCAGGCGGAGCGAAGAACTTGCAGAGGATTCAGGTCAAGCGATTTCTCCAGAGCATCCAAGAAGACGACAGCTTATAGTTCAACCGACAGCGCTTCGCGAGATGGAAACGAAAGAATTTAGTCGCTTTAATGGCGCCGTTGTTTTCAAGGCGTGGATTCTTGACAGCCTTATGATGAGCGGAGACGGAGATAATCTTGATTATCCCTATTTGATTTGGGACTTGCGGAGATTGCGAATCGTGCTTACCCCAAGAGGGAGAATTAGCAACACACCGGCGAGTATCGTGGCCGGCTCTGGAACAGAGCAAATCGGCACCGAGGCATACATCAATTCTTGCGGATCATGGCCATTATTATTACCCTGACTGCCCAGCGATAAGTCAGGCTTAAGGAGGGAGTCAATATTATTATAGTTAAGTGTGAGTCCTCCAACCCACTGCTCCGCCAGTGCAATCGCATCACTGTCACCATTAACTGCGGAGGAAACCTGAAAATTACCGGAGGTGTAGTTCACCTTGGCTGTGGTTATGTTATTTTTTGTTGTGGTTGAAGTATCGTAAAGCACCATCCACACGGCCAGTTGCAAAGCAGCCATGTCTTCAACGGTAATGGTGGGGCCGCTGCCCGTTCCGACGCCGCCGCTTCCGATGTCGCCGTAAGTGTTGAACAGCTCCGATGCCAGCGTAAAAGAATACTGCGAACTCCAAGCAGGGGCAATCCCCGTCGTTGTGCTGGTAACAGGGACAGTCTGACCAAGATACTTGTAAGTCTGACCAAGATACAGGGAACCCAGAAAGTCTGTGCATACCGAAACGTAGTTATTAGGCAACGCGTCGCTGCTGCCATTCGGTTGTGAAATCATAATGCCGCCGGCCAAAACATTATTGTAAGTAGTGCCTTCAAATTTAAGGTTAAATTGATCCAAGTCCTGATAGGAAGACCTATTCCCATCTGTATTATGGGATGCGCCAACATTTGCGTTCACAATTTTATAGCTCACGTCCACGCTCGCTCTTGCGTTGAAAAGGCTGCCGCCCATCGCCGCCGCCACTGCCACCAATCTGACAATTTTTTTATTCATTTAAATTTATAACGGTTCATGTGACTGAACACTGCTGCCACTATAATCATGGCAAGGAGGATGTTCTATCGGATATGGGACATCTTTGATAGTTTTTGGGACATCGCAAAATGCGTCCCAAAACCGTCCCAGCCCGATGCCTCGACCTTGGCATCTTATATCTGGTTTTCCAGCCTGTCACCCCTAAATATTGCTTGCAATTATTTTTGAAATGGCTAGAGTTGCCCCGTCTGTTGGATAACTTGTCCGTGCGGTCATGGTGAATCTTCAGGTGAACGTGGTTCAGTGATGATTTGAAACCCGGCAGTCGGGAACGGTCCGAGCAGGCGGGTGGTCTTGAACAGCGAGTCAAAAAATGAGCACTAAACTGTTTGTGGGAAATCTTTCCTTCAACACCACTGAAAACGAGATTCACGAGGCGTTCGCCGCGCACGGCACGGTCGTCGAAGCGAATCTGATGATGGACCGGATGAGCGGCCGCTCGCGCGGATTCGCGTTCGTGACCATGTCAACTCCCGAAGAAGCCCAGAAGGCGATTGAAGCCATGAACGGCGCACAACTGGGCGACCGCGCGTTGACGGTCAATATCGCCCGTCCGAAAGAAGAACGTCCCCGCAGCGATCGCGGCCCGCGTCGTGAATACGGCGGTGGCGGCGGTGGCGGTGGTGGATACCGCGGTGGCAGTGGTGGCGGCGGCGGTGGTCGTGACCGTTACTGATTTCCGAAATTTACTTTGACTGGGGCGTTCCCAGTGGGCGTCGCCCTGTGTCATTTCCGTGCGAGAATTTTTTGTTCGCTTTGGTCGTGCGGAATTCGTTACAGTTGCCTCAATTCATGGAAGAACACATTGAAGTCGAGGGACGAATTTTGACCGTGCTGGCCGGGACGATGTTCCGCGTCGAGCTGGATAACAAACACCAGGTGCTGGCGACCATTTCCGGCAAGATGCGCAAGCGATTCGTCCGTCTGACCGTCGGCGACCGCGTGAAAATGCAGATGTCGCAATACGACTTGAACAAGGCGCGCATCGTCTGGCGGATCGGCTGAAATAGTCCAAAGCCTCAAGTCCAAAGTCTGCGCGCACAAATTTGGGCTTTGGGCTTTGAACTTTAGACTTCAAAAATGAATTCCGCGATCCTCGTCGCCGCCGGCAAAGGCGTCCGCATGGGCGCGGACAAATTGTGGCTTGAAATCGCCGGACGGCCCGTCGTCGCGCACACCTGGAAAAGCTTCAACGACGCGAAATGCGTGGATGAAATCATCATGGTCGTTCGCGACGGAACCCAGGAAAACTTCTTGGAACTGGCGGCAAAATTTCATTTTCAAAAACCGTTTCGCATCGTTGTCGGCGGCGCGGAGCGGCAGAATTCGGTTTGGAACGGGCTGGAAGCGCTCTCGCCGAAAACTGAAATCGTGGCGATTCAGGACGCGGCACGGCCTTGCACGACGGAAGAATTGATTGCTGCGACGATTGAAGCCGCGCGCGAAACCGGCGCGGCGGTTGCGGCGCAACAGATCACGGACACAATCAAGGAATCCGGCGACGGCAAAACGGTTTCGCGCACGCTGGATCGCTCAAAACTTTGGTCGGTGCAGACGCCGCAGACATTTCGCGTCGAGGTCATCCGCCGCGCCATTTCCGCCGCACGGCAGAAAAATCTGGTTTTCACGGACGACACGGCGGCGTGCGAATTGATCGGCCAGCCGGTTCAACTTGTTCAAAGCGCGAAGCCGAATCCGAAAGTGACCGTGCCGGGCGATTTGCCGTTCATCGAAACTTTGCTACGGACTTCTTGACCACCAAGACACCAAGGCACAAAGAGTTTCTGAAAAACTTGGTATCTTGGTGTCTTGGTGGTAAAGTTCATGTATTTATGAAACGACGTTTTATTTTCGGCATGGTCACGGTGTTGCTGGCGTTGAACCTGGCGATTGGCGCGAAAATTTATTTGGGTTCGGCGCACGCGGCGGATGAGAAAGATTCGCCGGGCGCGAACTTGCAGATTTTTGCCGACGTGCTGGAAAAAGTCCGCACGAGCTATGTGGACGGCACGAATTTGACTTACCACAGCCTGGTTGAATCGGCTCTCAAGGGCATGGTCGGCTCGCTCGACCCGCACAGCGAGTTTTTGGACGCGGACGATTACCAGCAGTTGCAGGATGACACGGAAGGGCAATTCGGCGGCCTTGGCATCGTCGTCGGGATGAAGGACGGCTTTGTCACCGTCATCGCGCCGATGGACGATTCGCCGGGATTTCGCGCGGGCATCTTGTCTGGCGACCGCATCGTCAAAATCAAGGGCAGGAGCGCGGAAAATTTGTCGTTGGAGGATGCGGTGAAGCAATTGCGCGGCGGTCCGGGGACGGAGGTGACCGTGACCATTCAAAGGCCGTCCACCGGCGTGGACAAGGATTTCACGCTTACGCGCGCCATCATCCAGATGGACATGGTCAAGGACATCAACGGCAAAAAGGAATTTCCGCTCGGCCCGGACAAAATCGGCTACGTCCGCATCAACGAATTCGGCGACAAGACCGGAGACGAACTCGAAGCCGCGCTGCAAACATTAAAGGCGCAGGGCATGAAGGCGCTGGTCCTTGATTTGCGCTTCAATCCGGGCGGGCTGCTCGACGAGGCGGTGAATGTGTGCGGAAAATTCCTGCCGCGCAGACAGCTTGTCGTCACCACCGAAGGCCGAGACCCGGCCGAAAATTCCGTGCGCCGCGCCGAGGGCCACGGCGACGAACTCAAAGGCGAGCCAATTGTCGTGCTGGTGAATCTGGGCAGCGCCAGCGCGGCGGAGATTGTCACCGGCTGCCTGCAGGATTTGCACCGCGCGGTGGTTCTCGGCCAGAAAACCTTTGGGAAAGGCTCGGTCCAGAGCATTTTTCCCCTTGACGATGGCTCGGCGCTCAAGCTCACGGTCGCGAAATATTACACGCCCAGCCATAAGGTGATTCATGAACATGGCATCACGCCGGACATTTATGTGCCGGTCAGCGACGAGGCGGAGGCGGAATTGCTCGTCAGCCGGTCGCCCGGCGGCCTTGAGTCGCCGGATGAAAAAGAACGTGTGCGGATGAAAAATTTCAAAGACGTGCAACTTGACCGCGCGGATGATCTGCTCAAGGGCATTTTGATTTACAGCCAGCTTGCCCCGCCGGAGAAAGTGGCGGCGAAATAGAAAGTGCAAATCGTTGAATCGTGAATTTTCAAACCGGCCCGCAAGTTCGCACGATTCACGCCTTAACAATTCAACGAATGACGATTTTAGCAATTGAAACTTCCTGCGATGAAACCAGCGCGGCGGCGGTTCGCGACGGAAAAATCCTGTCCAACGTCGTTTCCTCGCAAACCAAACTCCACGCCGAATACGGCGGCGTTGTGCCGGAACTCGCCGCGCGCGAACATCTGCGGAATCTGATTCCCGTCGTAAAATCGGCGCTGGTCAAAGCTGGAATTTCAGCCGGACAGCTTGATGCAATCGCCGCCACGCAGGGGCCGGGTTTGCCAAATGCGCTGCTCGTCGGGTTTAAGGCGGCGCAGGCTGTCGCGTTCGCGCTGAACAAACCGTTCGCCGGTATCAACCATCACGAGGCGCATTTGTATTCGCCGTGGATTTCCGGCGAGCCGCCCGTCGCGGATTTCTCAAAACTCCAGCCGAACATTTCACTCATCGTCAGCGGCGGCCACACGATACTCGTGCTGGTGGAATCCGAGTTGAACCATCGCGTCCTTGGCTCGACGACAGACGACGCGGCGGGCGAATGTTTTGACAAAACTGGAAAAATGATGGGCCTCGCATATCCCGCCGGGCCGGAAATTGACCGGTTGGCGGAGCAGGGGAACCCGGTGGCTTTCGACTTCCCTCGTCCATTGCTGAACGACTCCAGCGATGACTTCAGTTTCAGCGGCTTGAAAACTTCCGTCCGTTATTTTATCCGCGATAATCCCGCGTTGCTCGACGACGCGCAGAAAATCCGCGATCTGTGCGCCAGCGTGCAGGCGGCCATCGTCGAAGTCCTCGTCAAAAAAACCATCCGCGCTGCGAAACGCAACGGCGTCCGCTGTGTGACCGCTTCCGGCGGTGTGACGTGCAACCGTGCTTTGCGCCACGAACTCGCGCGTGCGTGCGTGCGTGAAGGTTTTGCCCTGCGCCTCGCGGAAAAATCCCTTTGCACGGACAACGCGGCGATGATCGGAATTCTTGCCGGAAGAAAATTGCTGAAGAATATATCACTTGCGTCGTTCGATGAAGAAATCAAACCCGGCTTGGTGCTGGCATAGTCAACGGCAACAGGTTTCAGAAAATCGCAATGAGGCGTCGGACTCCAAATTTCCACCAATGTCCAAAAAATTTACAAAGCGCGTCATTCTTGGACATGTCCGCTGTAATCGGAGCAGGGCAAAGGCGTCAAACTGCGCTTTTCCCTTACATTTGCCTTGATTGGTGATGATGGTTCACCTGGAAGAACCATGCGTTTTGTCTGGACTTTGGCACTGGGGGTGCTATAAAATACAATCAAGTTGCGGTTGCAACAGGCAATTTGTGGACGGAAAGTGTAATAATTATAACCCGCCTGTTGTTTCGTTCACGCCGCAATCAGAATGAAAGTAAAAAC
>DATCDZ010000068.1:0-7598 GCA_036510395.1 Verrucomicrobiia bacterium | reverse complement strand
AATGTTTTCTCAACGCTCATGGTTTGATCAACGTTTTTGCGCTTCCTTTGCCCAAGTGTCTTTCAACGTGATTGTGCGATTGAAAATCAATTTGCCGCCGCTGTCTTTATCCAGCGCAAAGTAAGCGAGACGTTCAAATTGGTAACGCGCTTCAAACGTCGCATCTTTCAAACTCGGTTCAAGCTTGGCGGTGATGACTTCGAGCGAGCGCGGGTTGAGGACGGATTTGAAATCGCGTCCGTCCTTTTCCGGCTCGGCTTCGGTGAAGAGGCGCTCGTAAAGACGCACTTCGGCATCTACTGCGTGCGCGGCGCTCACCCAGTGAATCGTGCCTTTGACCTTGCGCGCTGAAGTCGCGCCGCCGGTCTTGCTGTCGAGGTCGGCGGTGCAGCGCAGTTCGGTGATGTTGCCGCTGGCGTCCTTCACCACTTCGTCGCACTTAATGACGTAGGCGTATTTCAAGCGCACTTCGCCGCCGGGTTTCAACCGGAAAAATTTCGGCGGCGGAATTTCCTGAAAATCGTCGCGCTCGATGAACAGTTCGCGGCTGAACGGAATCTTTCTAATTCCGATGGGATCGTTTGGGTCGGTAGGGCGCGTCACTCCGTGCGCGCCGTCGGCGGGCAGAGGACTGTCCGCCCTACCAGCTTCGGGATTGTTGACGGCGTCGAGTTCTTCGATTTTGACTTCAGGAAAATTCGTGATGACGACTTTGATCGGACGCAGCACGGCGAGCCGGCGCAAAGCGCGTTTGTTCAAGTCGTCGCGGATGGCGTGTTCCAAAACCGCAACGTCCGTGAGTCCGTTGAATTTTGTGATGCCAATGTTGTAGGCAAACGCCCGGAGGGCGACCGATGTTACGCCACGACGCCTGATTCCGCTGATGGTCGGCATACGCGGATCGTCCCAGCCGGTGACGAGTTTTTCTTCGACGAGTTGCATGAGCTTGCGCTTGCTCAAGACCGTGTAACTCAAATTGAGCCGCGCGAATTCATATTGTTTCGGCAATGCGCGCGGCAACCCGAGCGATTCGAGAATCCAATCGTAAAGCGCACGATGCACTTCAAATTCCAAAGTGCAGATGCTGTGCGTGACGCCTTCGATGTAATCGCTCAAGCCGTGGGCGAAGTCATACATCGGATAGATTTTCCATTTCGCGCCGGTGTGATGATGCTCGGCGTGGCGGATGCGATAAAGAATCGGGTCGCGCAGCCAGATGTTCGACGACGCCATGTCAATCTTCGCGCGGAGCGTGCGCGCGCCGTCGGGAAATTCGCCGTCGCGCATACGGCGAAACAGATCGAGATTTTCTTCCGGCGTGCGATTGCGGAACGGCGAATCTTTTCCCGGACGATCCGGCGCGCCGCGATAAAATTCCATGTCCGCCGCCGACAGATCGCAGACGAACGCTTTGCCGCGTTCGATCAATTGCTCCGCGTAATCGTAAATCTGGTCGAAGTAATCGGAGGCGTAAAAAGGTTCAAGCGTAGGACAGGCGTCGCGCCTGTCTCTGACTATTTCATTTGAAGATGGAGACAGGCGCGACGCCTGTCCTACGACGGGCGGCAGAAAAAAATCGCGTTTGCCGTCGCCGCTGATGGTTTCGGACGTTTTGCCTTTTTCTTTCAGTCCAAGATTTTTGTCGGCCCAGCCGGAGATGAGCCAGTTCACGTCGGCGATGATCGAATCCACATACTCGACATCTTCCTTCGCCGGGTTGGTGTCGTCCATTCGCAGATTGCAAACGCCGCCGAACTCGCGCGCGATGCCGAAATTCAGGCAGATTGATTTGGCATGGCCGATGTGGAGCCAGCCATTGGGTTCAGGCGGAAAGCGCGTGTGGATGCGCGGATATTTTTTCTCGGCGACGTGCTTCGCCACGATGTCACGGATAAAATCAGACGGCACTGGCGGCGATTCTTTGTTTTCCAAACTCATAAATTCCCACGCAGGCTATCAGATGAAAACGCCGTTGTCCAAACGAAGCACGAGTTTTGAGACGGTCAAATTGGTCAAATGAGTGTCGGATAAATTCCCGATGTTTTTTTATGTATGCAAATGCTTATTTCCGGCATTGGCATTGCAGGCACGACACTCGCTTACCGGCTTTCAGTTTTCATCGCTGACAAACGCGCCAATCTTTTCCATAATCCGACCATGGAAAACGCCTTCAAAGTAATAAATCCCGATTTTGATTTAAGCCCGATGACTGGGATGACCCGGCAACATTACATTGACTGCGCCAGATACATTTTGGAACGCGCGTTCAAACACGTGAAGTCGTTTGACCAGCCCATCGTGTTTCCGACCATCCCCGGCAGCAAGTCGTATCCGCAGCCGGACGACCCGCCGTGGCGCACGCGCGCGCATGAGTGGGAGGCGCTGGAACGCACGTTCAATCTGGCCGCGCCGCTGATGCACGTTGACCCCGAAATCAGCATCGGCGGCATCAAGCTGCGCGACTACTACTGTCATCATTTTTACAACGCGCTGACGCCGGGACATCCAAACAGCCTGCCGATGCCGGAGGATTTGCCGGATGCGACGTATCAGTTCACCTGCGAATTTGGCGGTTGGACAAAGACCATGCTGGTCATGCCCGATGTGCTTTGGCCGCACTGGACAAAGAAGCAGCAGGACGAAGCCGCCGACGCCATTTCCAAATGGGCGCATCACCGCACGACGCAGAACAACTGGCGGCTGTTCAACATCTGCGCGCTGTCATTCCTGAAACTCAAAGGCTACGCGATTGACGATGACCTGTTGAAAAGCCATCTGCTGTGGATCGCGTCGTATCACGCGGGCAACGGCTGGTATCTTGAGCAAAGCTACAATTATTATACCATCAGCCTGTTTGTGGTCTATGGCGCGATTTGGTGTCGCGCCTTCGGTGACCAGCATTATCCCGAGATCGCCGCCGTCTTGGAAAAGAGCTTCGACGAACTGTTCCAGACCTATCCGAACTTCTTTGGCCGCGACGGTTTCATCAACATGTGGGCGCGCAGCATCTGTTATCGGCTTTGGATTTCCGGCGGCTTCCCCGTGTCGTTCCTGCTCAAGTCCAAACCGCTCGATCCCGGCTGGGCGCGGCGGCTTTGCTCCGGCTCGATCCTCCAATTCACCACGCGCGAGGATTTTTACGTGAACGACATTCCCGCGCTCGGCTTTTACGGACATCGGGAGTTTGCGATCCAAAATTACAGTTGTCCGGCCAGCCCGTTCATCATGTTCCTGCCGTTCATCGCGCTGGCGCTGCCGGAAAATTCGCCGTTCTGGACCGCGAAGGAAAATGACGGCACGTGGACAGAGCTCGGCAGGAAATCAAGACGCACCGTTCTCGAAAAGCCGGGAATGGTTCTGGTCAATCACGGCGGCAGCGGTGCTTCCGAGATAATTTCCGGCAAGGTCTATGACGACGATCACAACTATTCCAAGCTCGTCTTCAACACCCATTTCCCGTGGGAAGACCACAATCCACAAGGCGGCACGTCGCAGGAATACAGCTTCCGCAGTCTCGACCCGCGCGATTTGCGCGGCGTGGACATCAACTTCTATCTCACCGGCCGTTCCGTGGACAACGCGGCGTCGAAAAACAGAATTTACACGACCTCGCAAAGCATCCTGTTCAACGGCGTGCGCGACGGCGTGCTTTACCGGCAATTGCTCATGCGAAAGCCGCCGAACAACGGCGTGGGCTACATCATTGACCTCGCGGAAATCACCGTGCCTGGCGGTGTCATCCGCGTGGACCGCTGCCGAATGGCGTTCGAGCACGAACTCACACTCGGCCATTTCGGCCTGCCGCACGTGGACGGCACGAAGGCCGTCGTGCAACAATTTGAAGACGGACAAAGAAAGGTTTTCACTGCGTCCATCCCCGGAAGACAGGTCGCGTTCATCGCCTATCACGGCTGGGACAGCGCGCAGGTGCAGGTGCATCGCGGGTTCAACGCCGAGGCCGATGAAAGCACCGTGCTCGGAGCATACCGCAAACGCACGGCCAGGAATCCCGCGATGGACCTGCTGATTTCCGTGATGCTGCACAAGACGGACGACAGCGCCTGGACGACGGATGATCTGTCACCGTTGAAGAACATCAAGCTGATGGATGTGATGCCATCCGGATCGGTCATCGGCGCGGAAATTACCCTGGCGGATGGCGTGAAATATGTCGTGGATTTTAAAAATGTTGACGGATTCAAGTCCTGCTGATTATTGTAAATAAATTTATGATAACCCGCCAAAAACTTGTTAACGTGAAATCATCCCTGAACGGAATAAAAACTGTGACAATGATTGCGGTCTTGGCCATCGCCATGTCCATTGACGATCAACCTTCACTGACTTAAAATGAAGTGGTGGCTGGGGGCGGAATCGAACCGCCGACACAAGGATTTTCAGTCCTCTGCTCTACCGACTGAGCTACCCAGCCAAACACATTGCAAACACTGTCGTTTTGTTGGCTTGATGAATCCGTCTTTTTCTCATTGCATCCCGCCGTTGCATCCCTTATTGTGTTTCTGCTATGAATACACCATCCGAAATGACAACGGCGGGCACAAAATCCAGTGACCCGGAAACCATCTGGAAAAAACGCGCGGAGCACTTGGTCCACCATCAGCCAACCCGGACATTCTACGCGCGGTTGAAAATCAAAGGCAAGACGATTCGCAAGAGTCTCGGCACCGATGTTTTCACCACGGCGAAGCTCCGGCTGCCGGACGCGCTCAAAATGATTCGCAAACCAAAGGCGCAGGCGGGCACGTTTGCCGACGGGCGCGTCCAGTTTGAAGCCGAGACGCGCAACAAGCATGAGTTGGCGGAATTGTCCCGCGTGTATCGGCTGCGTTGCGTGGATCGGATTGTGCGCTCTTGGCCGGGCTTGGACAACCGGCGGGTGGACACCATCACGAAGGCCGAGATGGACAAATGGGCGAAGGAATTTTCCGACCTCTACGCCCCGCAGTTTTTTAATAATTCCCTGAATGTCTTTCGTGAGATTCTTTCCCTTGCCGGATTGAAGCGGGACGACAATCCCGCGTGGCAGGTCAAACGCCGTGGCATCCCGCGCAAGCCGTTGAAACTGCCGACTGCTGACCAGTTCAACCAGTTGGTGAATGTGATTGCGACCAGCGGCGCGGCACAGGCGCGGGACTGCGCGGACTTGGTTCGCTTTCTCGCGTTCTCCGGCTGCCGGATTAGCGAAGCCAAGCAAGCACTTTGGCAGGACGTGGACTGGAAAAATAACGAGCTTACGATTCATTGCCTCAAACGCCGCGCGACAAGCGATGAAGTGCGCTCGCGTGCCATCCCGCTGGTTCCGGCCATGCGGCAATTTTTGATTCAACTGCATCGTGACCGGCAGCCGAAACCGGATGATGCCATCTGTGAAGTGAACGAATGTCAAGGCGCGCTGACGCGGGCGTGTAAAATTGTTGGTTGCGCCCGGCTCACGCATCACTCGCTGCGTCACCTGTTCGCCACATTCACGATTGAAGCCGGGATCGATATTCCATCCGTGAGCAAATGGCTTGGACATTCCGACGGCGGCGCGCTGGCGATGAAGGTGTATGGACATTTGCGGCGCGAACACAGTCAGCTAATGGCGCAACGTGTCACCTTTGGCGCGCTGCCAGAACCGGCAAACGTCATGCAGTTGACAAAGGAAATCAGCGCATGAAAACGATCACCAAGAAAAATACAGTGGTGGGCTACCAGTTCACCGATGCCAACGAACGCGAAAAATATCGCCGCCGGAAATTTGAGGGGCGGACGGTGCAGCATTTCACATTGTCGAACGTGAGGGAACTGTGCCGACTCGCCAGCAATGGAAATCAAATTGCCCTCGCGCTCGCATGGAGTGCCGCAACGGAGCTATCGCAGACTATTCTCAAAATTGCCAGCACGCCGCCATTGGAGCGCGTCAAACAGCCGAGGAAAATGATTCGTATTAAACGCATCGGGCGCGTGAACCACTGGCGACGGTTGAAGGGTTTGAAAAAAATCGCCCGCCGCTCGCTCTATATGCCATCCGTGCTGTCGCGCTCAAAATCATTTAACAACCTCATGGCGCGGCTCCCGGAAAAATTGAACCTGTCGAAAAATCTTGCCGCAAGTAATCAGCCAAATTTGCGTCTCGACAGTCCGACAACGCGCTTCACGGTGGAACTCTTTGAACGCTTTAACGACACGCGCACAGGGATTCAGCAATTCGCCAATGCTTACCGCAACCAGCCAGACCTGAAAAAAAAGTTACGGCAGGGAATGAAGGTTTCCGTGCCGGGACGCAAAACGCCGGTGAAGTGGAGTTGCCGCACGTTGGATGATTACTTGGTGAAGCATCTGGATTTTTGCCCGGAAGATTTGAGCCTGTTGGAACTTGGCCGGCTCGGTAGTGCAACCTATCCCGACTGGTGGAATAAAGTTTTCAAGCCGCACCTCGAAAAAGATTACGCGATGCACTTGCTTCGCGGCACTCCGCTGCATCGTCAGCTTTGCGCCGCGTTGGACGTGAAGGCCAGCGACCGGTTTCACGATTCCAAGATCAGAGAAGAATTGAAACGCCGCTGTCAGGATGCTCTTGAACGTCTCGCAAAATCACTCGACCCCTCAAAACCCCCGCCGGAAAACAGGTAGCCGTCCCATTTACACGGCAGATAGCGTGCGCCATTTTGAGCGCATGAGAGTTCAAAACGAAACTGAAAAACCGGCAGCGAGTCCGGTTCCAAAACTCGCATTTTCGATGCGCGAAGCGGCGTCCGCTCTTGGCGTCTCTTACATCACCGTCCATCGGCTGCTCAAACGCGGGCTGCTCAAATCATCCAGCGCACTTCGCACAAAAATTATTTCACTGGCAGAGATCGAAAGGTTTCTCAAGGAGACGGCGCAATGAAAACTTTTTTGCCCTGCGAGCCTTTACCACCGGCACGCAGCGGCAACGGCGCGGCAACCGCGTTTCACGATGCTTGTTGCCGTGCCGACATTTGAAAAAAGCCGAACAGGACACCCAGCCGGATTTAACAACGACCCGGCACAATTAACAAAATCAAATCGAAAAATATGAAGACCGAAATTAACGAAAACCAAACCAGTCCCGTCGCCGATTCACCCGAAGTCACGGAGTTGAAGGCTCAAATTGAGGAAGCGGAAACTCGGTTGCTCTACGCTCATCTTCCTGCCGCAGTCTCGACAGAAATGGATGCACTTGTGAAAGAAAAAATGCGCGCCGGATTGAGTAGGGAGCAAGCAATTGAGTGCGCCCGGCGACAAATCAAGTCCGCATCAATCACGGTTGAACGTGACGCCGTGGTGAAGACGGCAGCGGCAAAAGTGGAAAAGGATTTTGAGGGCAAAGACAAGCGCAGCCCGGAATACAAAGAGGCCAAAGCCGAAGCCGTTTCCAAAGCCCTCGCCGATGGAAAATTTCACGAACGATTTGTTGCGGCGGGATCGCTTCACTTGAACCCGGCATGAGCGCAACCGCAACCAACTGAAAATTATTTATGACCAAAATCACATCAGTCAAAATCCGAAATCGGATTGAGCAATTCACGAACGAAACGGACGCACGGAGCTACGCGAAGAAGCACGGCGGCGAA
>DATCDZ010000067.1:0-2824 GCA_036510395.1 Verrucomicrobiia bacterium | reverse complement strand
GGCGTGACGAACATGAAAATCACCTTTGGCGAGGGGCTCGGCTTTGCGATCCCCGTCGAACTCGTGAAAGGTTTTCTCGACCACCGCGACGCCTTTGCCTATTCGACGGACAACCCGAACAATCCCTACCGCTATCTGCCGCCGCCAAGCTTTACGAAACAGAAGCCGGCCGGGAAATAAATTCCCGATGAAGCTATTCAAAAAAAGCGAAATTCCATTAATCCTCGGAATTTTATTATCGGTGATTGGAACATTTGATAAACCATTTGGGTTGCCATCTGATTTTAGATTCGCCTTTCTGCTGTCCGGCTTACTGGTTTTGTCATTGAATATTTATTTCACTTTGAAACGAAAAAAGTCGCGGCCAGAAACCCAAACAAATCCAGCCACAATCATAGAAAAACAAAAGAGGTTTTGTTTTTTAATTTCGCTATATGCCATTTCTTTTGCCGTAATGCCATTTGTATTTCCATTGATCAGCGGCCAGAAGATTGCATTCGCAGATTTGCTTGCATACAGCGTTATCGGCTTCTTTTTTTGCGCAGGATTGACATGGATTGTGATCAAAAAGAAAAACTAGGTCGCAACATTTCGCTGATTCAACGCTTTAATCTACATGGACCGGAATTTTATTAGTTCGATCTTTGCCGCTGCGTTTCTGGCAATCGCCACTTCAACTTTCGCCGCGATTCCGCCTGCCGAGAATCTTCTGCCGTCAGACACTTTGCTTGTCGTCACTGCGCCGGATTGCGCCGCGTTCCGCGCCGCGATGCACCAGTCGCCGCAGTGGCTTTTGTGGAACGACCCGGCGATGAAACCGTTCCACGATAATTTCATCGCCAAGTGGCGCGAATCATTCGTCGCGCCGCTGGAACGCGACCTCGGCGTGAAGCTCGCGGACTTCGCGGATTTGCCGCAGGGCCAGATCACTTTCGCTGTCACGCAAAACGGCTGGGACGGAACCGACGACGGCAAGCCGCCGGGAATCCTTTTGCTGCTCGACACGAAGGGCAAAAGCGACTTGTTGAAAACCAACCTCGCCGCGCTTCAGCAAAAATGGTCGGACGCGGGCAGGCCGGTCCAAACGGAGACAGTTCGCGGCATCACATTTTCCATCGTAACGCTGGCGAGCAACGACATGCCCGCGTCGCTCGCGTCGCTCATTCCCCAAAGCCAGCCGGTTCAGGAACTCGGCAAAAAAACCGAGCCGGTCAAGCCCGGCCAGATCGTGTTCGGCCAGTTTGAATCGCTGCTGATCGTCGGCAATTCCATCGAGGCCGTCGCGCCCGTCGCCGCTCACCTGGCTGGCGGCGCGATTCCGATGTTAAGCGACAACGCGGGCTTCGCCGCCGACCAGCTTTCACAGTTCCGCGGCTCGCCGCTGTATTACGGCTGGTTCAACGCGAAGGCCGTCTTCACCGTGCTGTCGCACGTCCCGCCGCCGCAGCCGAATCCCTATGCGCCCAACCCGATGCCGCAGATTCCGTGGGACAAAGTCCTCGCCGCGTCCGGCACGATGGGATTGAAGAGCACCAGTTTCACTTATCGCGAATCCCATGAAGGTTCGCAGGTGAATGTCTTCCTGTCCGCGCCGGAAAGCGGACGCACGGGCATTTTTTCAATTCTTGCCGCCGCGCCGAAAAGTTCCGGGCCGCCTTCGTTCGTGCCCGCCGACGCGGTGAAATTCTGGCGCTGGCGCGTGGACGGCCAGAAATCGTGGGCGGGCTTGCAGACGATGCTGGCGGACATTTCGCCCGCCGCGTTGAACAGCCTGAACTCGGTCATCGGCGTTTACAACTCGACCGCGCGTCGAAAAGACCCGGACTTCGACTTCACCAAAAATTTCATCGGCAATCTCGGGGACGATTTCATCAGCTATCAGAAAATGCCGGAGGGAAAAGCCCGGGCGAATTTGAACAACGTGCCGTCGCTGTTCCTCTTTGCCGCGCCGAACCCCGAACAGGCGCTTCTCGCCGTCAACAGCCTCACGTCAATGGGTGTTGCCGGCAGGCCGCAGCCGAAGCCCCGCGATTTTCTCGGCAAAAAAATTTACAGCAGCCCGCTGCCGTCAAATTCAATGGCCGGGGCGACGGCGCGGTTTCTTTATTGCGCGGCCAGCGACGGCTACGTCGCGCTGACGGCGGACTCCGCGATCCTGGAAAATTTTCTTCGCAACGTGTCAAATCCAGGCAGGCCGTTGAGTGCCACACCGGGGCTGATTGACGCAGCGCAGCGCGTCGGCGACGCGGGCGGCGGGCTGTTTGGCTATCAAAACCAGCACGAAACCATGCGCTCCACTTTTGAAGGTTTGAAGAACATTCCGGCGAACTCGGTTGCGAAGGCGATGAGGTCGGAATCAGGCCTTTTCGACCTGCTGTATAAATCGGCTAATTTCAGTTTGCTGCCGGACTACGATGAAGTTTCAAAATACTTTTACTTCTCGGTCTATGGCGGCAGGGCGACGGTAGACGGACTTTCCTTAAAATTTTTCGCCCCGCGCCCGCCGGGGTTGAATTAGCTGCGTTGGCCGTCCGCAAAAATCAGGCAGGCAGTCCAGTCGGATTGGCATGGAAGCAGCATCTCTTCAAGGCACGCCGGGCTGGCTTTGCGGAACCCAGGTGCGGTTCCAAGTCAGCGTCCACAAGTCCGGCAGCTTGACCAACGCGGCATGGCCGTCCTCGAAGCTCACGTTCACGCCCCATGCGCGCGGCAGCGGCGACGACGGATCTTGATTCCGTGGAGCAGCGGCGGGTGGGCGCGAGCCATGCCTTGCGATGGTTGCCAATCCGATCGGCAGCCTCAACGTCTCAATAAGGACCGCCGC
>DATCDZ010000066.1:0-12139 GCA_036510395.1 Verrucomicrobiia bacterium | reverse complement strand
TCGGCGGAAATCGGGATGATCCAAAACCATTTGTTCGGCAGGCGCACGATGATGATGTCGCCGTTCGCCTCGCCCACGTCGCGCATCACGCCGGTAAAGTGGCCGAAGATGGCGAGTTTTTTATGGCGCGGATGGGTGACGCGAAGTCCTTCCTGATTGCCTGTTACGTTGCCGCGTCCGCTGGCGTCAATCAGATAGGACGCGCGAATATTGTGAATTTTTCCATCGGGATCGCGCGCCTCGACGTTGACGCCGCCGGGATCGGAAATTGTCTTTGTCACCGACCAGCCCTCGCGGACATCGGCGCCGCTGGCGCGCGCGTGCTTGAGCAGGATATGATCGAACAATTCGCGTTCCACCTGGATGGATTCGGGTTCGCGATTGTATTTGCCTTCTCGAAAGGCGAAGCGGGTTCCGAGCGTGCCGTTGCAAAGATCGAACCGCGCGCCGAATTTTCGCGGGAACCCCGCCGCCTGCAATGCGGGCAGCACGCCCATCTCGCGGAAGATGGCCATGTTGCAGGGGAGGAGCGACTCGCCGATGTGGAAACGCGGAAAAAATTCCTTTTCCAGCACGACCACGCGTTTGCCCGCGTGCGCCAGAAATGTCGCTGCGCTGCTGCCGCCGGGTCCACAGCCGATTATCAGTGCGTCATAAATGTCCTGATTCATTGCCAGCAAGGTTGATGATGTGACGGATGATGGCAATTCAAAATGCAACAAACTGCGCGGTAGGGTTTCACCCCATGGCGCTTGCAAAGTTGCCGGAGGATGCTCTGGCCATGAAAAATAAAACCTGGCTGATCACATTCCTTTCCATCGCGGCTTTCGCGGCAGGATGCGACAAACAACAAACCACCTCGCAGCAGATTGACAAAGTTCAAACTGAAACGACGCAAGCCGCACTGGACATGAAGGATTACACTTTCGCGCAGAAGGCTGAATTCGTCAAAGCCATGCAAGGCCAGTTGACCACGCTGGATCAGGATTTGGACAAGCTCTCGGCCAAAATTGACACTTCCAGCGACGCCATCAAAGCCGAAGCCAAACCCAAATTGCAAGCGTTGCGCGATCAGGCGGCGAAGTTGAATCAGCAACTTGCGGATGCCCAGAACGCCACCGAATCCACATGGGACAGCGTCAAGGCCGATTCCCAAAAAGCCTATGACGCGCTGGCGAAAAGTTTCACGGAAGCCCGCCAGTGGGTGAGCGACAAAATCGCACCTTGAACCGTTAGGGTTTCACCCCATGGCGAAGAGCCGGCACATTGCACTAGCCTGCTTCAAGTGTCAAAAACCAACAACGTAACAAACAAAATTAAAAAAATGAAAACCATGTTCCCCTTAACGCTCGCGGCTGTCGTGAGCACGATGTTAATCACCAGCACGCAGGCGCGCGCCGCCGATACGAACAGCACATATGCCTCGGAAACCGCAAGCAATCACCAAGGCGACCTCTATCGGGCCAACGAACTGTCCATGGACGTGTTCGGGAGTGGTTCTCTTGGGGAATACACCATTGATCATCCGAACAGCACGAGAGTCCGCCAAAACGGCAGATTGGGCGCCGGGCTGGGAGTCAATTATTTCTTCACGCGCAACATCGGCATTGGCGCGGATGCTTATTCTGAAAATACGAAAGGGACTTTTGTGGACAGCGCCTCGGCCAATTTAATACTGCGCTTCCCGTTAAATCAAACCGGATTTGCTCCCTATGTCTTTGGCGGCGGCGGTTACCACTTTGAAGAAATCAGGAATGAATTCGCCCAGGCCGGTGGCGGTATGGAATATCGTTTCACCCGGCAAATAGGAATTTTCATTGACGCCCGCTGGGTTTTGCCGAACCAGACGTCCGATTACGGCGTTGCCCGGCTCGGCATGCGTTTTGCTTTTTAAATGCTATTCTCTTGCTGCGCCGGCGGTAGTCCGCCGGCGCTTTTTCTTTTCGCAACCTGCCGCCTTTTTTCAGCCCAATGACCCACAGTAGGGTTACACCCCATGGCGAAGAGCCGGCACATCACCTAGCTTGCTTCAAGTGTAAAAATCAACAACGCAACAACAAAATTAAAAAATGAAAACCATGTTCCCCTTAACGCTCGCGGCGGTCGTGAGCACAATGTTAATCACCAGCACGCAGGCGCGCGCCGCCGATACGGACAGCCGCATCGAGTCGTCCGCCGCGAAGTCTTATACGTTCAAAACCATCCTCAAGGACGATTCCATCAAGGTTGATTCCAAAGACGGTGCCGTCACTCTGACCGGAACGGTCACTGATGCTTCCCAGAAATCTCTGGCCGAAGACACTGTGGCGAGCCTGCCCGGCGTCAGGAGCGTTGACAACCAGCTCGCGGTCAGCGGCGAACAGCCCGCTGAACATTCAGACACTTGGATCGGCATGAAAGTGAAAACTGCCCTCTTGTTCCATCGCAACGTAAGCGCCATCGGAACCACCGTGAACGTGAAAGACGGCGTCGTCATCTTAACTGGTGAAGCTGACAACCTGGCGCAAAAGGAACTTACCACCGAATACGCCAAGGACATTGACAATGTCAAATCGGTCGTGAATGACATGACGATCGCCAAGACTCCGGCATCGCCAGACGCAACCGCCGGTGACAAAATTGACGACGCCTCCATCACGGCTGAAGTCAAATCGTCATTGATGTCGGATAAAGGGACCAGTGCCCTGCATACCGGTGTCACGACGGCGGACGGCGTTGTTACCCTGACCGGCGTTGCCAAAAACGACGCGGAAAAAAGTCTCGTCACCAAGCTCGCCACAGACATCAACGGCGTGACCAGCGTGATCAACAACATGACCGTCGCCGCGCCCGTGGCGATAAATAATACCCTGATTTCCCCGCCAACGGACCTCCGTGTTGTAAATAATTGAAAATAAACCTGGCACATCGCCGCCATCGGATGTGGAAGCGCATCCCATGGCGGTGTCTGTAAAGCAAACTAAAACAAATTTATGTTATACACTCTCGCAGTAATCCTGATCATTTTGTGGGTGCTGGGAATGATCACCGGCACGGCGGGCGGCTTGATCCACATCCTTCTCGTTCTCGCCATCATTGCCGTTTTGCTCCGGGTCATCTCCGGCCGGAGACCGGTGCTCTAGCAACAAACAAAGTTACCAATTCGATATGAATGCAAAAACCATTGTTTCAATTCTGCTCATCACCCTGGGCATCGTGGTGCTGGCCTACTCGGGCTTGAGCTTCACGACTCCGGGAAAAACAATTGATTTCCTGGGGATGCACATTGCAACCACGGACAGCCATTTCATCCCGCCTGCCGTAGGGGCGCTCGCGCTGGTCGGCGGAATCGTGCTGCTGCTGGTGAAACCCAGACAGGTCTGATGCGCGAAACCGATCCATCCGCCGTCGCCGCCGTTCCCAAACGGCTTCGACGTTTGAAATGGAACGAGTTCGTGCGCCGTGGCGACTTTGTGGAGGACGGCCACCATGGGTTTGAGCCGTGGGAGGGGTCTGGCGGGTTCCGCGCTGACTCGTTCATCAAAACGATTTACCGGAAGCTGGCGCGCCAGCCGGCCACCGGCAGGAAAACATCATGAACGCATTAAAATTTATTTGGCTGACCTTCATCCAACTGGTCAGGCAGGTGTGCTTGATTCCCAAAAACATCGCGGATGCCGTCAGGCGGCGGCAGCGGCAGGCTGCTCTGGACAAAAATGAAGCCGAACGGCTGGACCGGATTTGCAACCCTTTGAAATATCGCGGGAAATGATTTTTCCACCCGCATCGGAACTGATTTGAAACTTTTGAACAGCCCGGACGAAAATAAATTTTGTTCGGACCGGCATCGTGCGGGGAATATTTTCCCTCCGGCGTTCACCGGGCCTTTAATTTGAAAGAAATTTTATGACAAACACATCTGTAAATAAGAGCAAAACTTTACTTGTCCGCATATCAATCATCGCCCTCGCGATGGCGCTTATGGCCGCGCCCGGCACGTTGCTGGCGGCAGGCCCGGCTCCGGTTGACTTGAAATCTGCCGCTCATTTCGCGGTTCTGGCCAAATCCACGACCACAACAACCGGCGGCGGCATCATCAATGGGGATGTCGGATTATCTCCGGCTGCTTCGCAGGGAATCCACACGAACCAGATCAACGGGACGATATACAACGGCGGCCCGATCGCCGCCCAGGCCCTCCTTGATTTGACCGCCGCATACAATGACGCCGCAGGCCGGGCCTTAAATCGGATCACATTGACGGACGGAGAAAACATCGGCGGGCAGACGCTCGCGCCCGGCCTTTATTGGTCCGCAAGTTCGGTTCAAATAACGGGCGATGTCACCCTCGACGCCGGCGGCAACCCGGATGCCGTCTGGATATTCCAGATTGGTTCAACGCTGGTCACGGCAGACGGCGGCGCCGGTGATCCCGCCAGCCGGGTCATCTTGACCGGCGGCGCACAGGCCAGAAACATCTTTTGGCAGGTCGGCAGTTCGGCGACGCTCGGAGCCTATTCCGTCTTTGCGGGAACCGTCATGGCCTCTTCATCCATCACGATGATGATCGGCTCAACCACAGACGGCAGGGCGCTGGCACAGAACGGAGCGGTCACATTTGACGGCAATGGCGGCGCTTTGCCGGCACCGGCGGCCCCCGCATTTACCGGCATCTCCAAAACGCGCACCAACTCTACTGTCGTCCTCAACACATCGCCGTATTTTCTTGTGACGCTGCAATCCAGCCCAAGCCTGTCCTTGCCGGTCTGGACGATGATCGCCACAAATGATCCGGCCACCAACATCTGGACTTTCACCGACACCAACGCGCCGACAACCGTGACGCAACGCTTCTACCGCGCGTTCATCACCACGCCTTGATGAAATATCCGCACGAGCTTTCCGTAGTTGGGGTAGGGTTTCACCCCATATACAAAAAAACGAACCCGGCGGATATTGGCACGAATAATAGTCTCCATCGGAAAACTAGGCATTGCGCTGAATTTGGCACACCGACATGAAAGAAAAATTAACCGGATTGTCACAACAATATGTGACTGCGTTGAAAAAGCACCTGAAGCAAGGCCCGCAGGCGAGCTTGCAGCCGGCGCTGGGATTGGGACGCCGTGCCGTCGCGCTCGGTTTGGAAACTTTGGAACTGGCGCGGATTCACGAGCGGGCAATCGTCACGCTGGAAGCGGCCAGCGGCAAAGATGGGATTGAAAAACGGGCGGAGATATTTTTCACCGAGGCCAACCTTCCGATTGAGGAAACTCGTCGCGCCACCCGGCAGGGCAACAGTCATTTGAGCCGGTTGAAGGAAAAGTTGGACCAGCGCACGGAGGAACTGGCCGTCTCCGAACGCCAGTTGCAACGAGGCATCGTCCGGCGCAAGGCCATGGAGGTTGCCGCCGAGAAAAACGGGAGTCACCACAACAATTGCCTGGAGGAATCGCTCCAGTTGCAGAAACGCCTGCGGCTGCTGACGCACCGGGTTCTGGCGGCGCAGGAAGATGACCGCACGAGCATCAGCCGCGAACTTCAGGATGAAATCGCGCAAACTTTATTGGGCATCAATGTCCGGCTGCTCTCGTTGAAACAGCAGGCGCGGAACAGCACAAAGGGTTTCAAGAATGAAATCGCCAGCACGCAGCGGCTGGTGTTAAAATCGGCTAATTCCGTGCGGCGGATTGCGCGCGAATTCGGCGGCTTATGAAAAATTTTACCAGACGTTATCAGGCGGGGCTGCAGGCGTATCTCAAGCAACGCACGGGCGCGCACCTGCAGCGGGCGCGCGGCATGGGCCGGCAGGCGCTGAACGTCGGCCTGCAGACGCTGGACATGGCCAAGCTCCATGAGCAAATCCTCGTCAGCAAGGTGTTGCCGGACAGTCCGGCCAAAAAACGCGCCGCGCTCATCAGGCAGGCGGGGACTTTCTTTACCGAGGCGATAACTCCAATTGAGAAAAATCATCACGGCGCGCGCGAAGCCGCCGTCCATCTGAATCAAATCGTCGAGATGTTGAGCCAGCGCACCGTGGAGCTGGCCGCATCGAACGTGGAGTTGAGCGCGGAAATCGCCCAGCGCAAGGCGGTGGAGTCCGCGCTCAAAAAAAGCGAGCATCATTATTCCGAATTGCTGGAAAAATCCGAACTCCTGCAGAAGCAGTTGCGGCAATTGTCCCGCCAGATTCTCTCGGCGCAGGAAGAGGAGCGGAAACGCATCAGCCGCGAACTGCATGATGTCATCGCCCAGACTTTGACCGCCATCAACGTCCGTCTCGCGGCCTTGAAAAAAGAATCCGCGCTCACCACCAAGAACCTCGACCGCAACATCGCCAGCACGCAGCGGCTCGTGGAAAAATCCGTGGACATCGTGCACCAGTTCGCCCGCGAACTGCGCCCGGCGGTGCTGGACGACCTTGGATTGATCCCCGCGCTTCATTCGTTTGTGAAAATCTTTTCCAAGCGCACGCGCCTCCACGTTCACTTGAAGGTTTTTGCGGGAGTGGAAGAATTGGAAATCGCCAAGCGGACGGTGTTTTTCCGCGTGGCGCAGGAAGCGCTCACCAACGTCGCCCGCCATGCGCACGCCCGGCGGGTGGAAGTGAACTTCCATAAAGTTCACAACACCGCCCACATGGAAATCAAGGACGACGGAAAATCCTTCAGCGTGGAACGCGCCTTGTATGCCAACACCGGCAAACGCCTCGGACTGCTCGGCATGAGAGAGCGCGCCGAAATGGTCGGCGGCACTTTTTGCGTCGAGTCCGAACCGGGCAAAGGCACGACCGTCCGCGTGGAGATTCCATTTGCCCACGTCCGAAAAGACGAGCTGAAAAAATCCAGCAAACAAACCACGCTTGAATGTCCGTGAAAAGATTTATGAAAAACAACGGTCGCAATAACGGTTCCAAACCCATTTCACCGGCAACTCAATTGCCCAAGTGTCTCACCGGCATCCAGGGTCTCGACGAAATCACCGGCGGCGGGTTGCCGCGCGGGCGGCCAACGCTCGTGTGCGGCGGCGCGGGCTGCGGCAAGACTCTGCTGGCCGCGGAATTTCTCGTGCGCGGCGCGGCGCAGTTTGGCGAGCCGGGCGTGTTCATGTCCTTCGAGGAGACGGAACCGGAATTGCAGGCCAACGTCGCGTCGCTCGGATTTGACCTGGCGGGGCTGATCCGTCGCAAAAAAATTGTGATTGATTACGTCCACGTCGCGCCCCATGACCTCCATGAGAGCGGCGAGTATGATTTGGAAGGATTGTTCGTCCGGCTCGGTCACGCGATTGATTCCATCGGCGCCAGGCGCGTGGTGCTGGACACGCTGGAAGTGCTGTTCGCCAGCCTGCACAACGAGGCCATCCTGCGCGCCGAATTGCGCCGGCTTTTCCGCTGGCTCAAGGACAAGGGCGTGACCGCCGTCATCACCGCCGAGCGCGGGCGCGATCAACTGACGCGCCACGGGCTGGAGGAATACGTCTCCGACTGCGTCATCCTGCTCGACCATCGCGTCAACGACCAGATTGCCACGCGAAATCTGCGCGTGACGAAATATCGCGGCGCGCTGCACGGCACAAACGAATTTCCATTTCTCATCGGCGGCGAGGGCATCAGCGTGCTGCCGATCACGTCGCTGGGGCTGAACCACAAGGTGTCGGACGAGCGGATTGCCACCGGCATTCCGCGGCTCGACGCGATGCTCGGCGGCCGTGGATTTTTTCGTGGCAGCAGCATTTTGCTCACCGGCACGCCCGGCACCGGCAAGACCATCATCTCCTCCAACTTTGCCCAGGCCGCCTGCCGGCGCAGGGAGCGCGTGCTTTTCTTTTCGTTCGAGGAATCGCCCAACCAGATCATCCGCAACATGCACTCCATCGGCTTGCGCCTGGAGCCGATGGTTAAAAAAGGTCTGCTGCGGTTTCACTCGGCGCGGCCGTCGCTCTACGGTTTGGAAATGCACCTGGCCACGATGTTCAAGGAGATTGCCGCGTTTCAACCCCACGTCGTCATCATGGATCCCATCACCAGCCTGATGGACGCGGGCACCGCGTCCGAAGGCAAGGGAATGGTGACGCGGCTGATTGATTATTTGAAGGCCGGACAGGTTACCTCGCTCTTCACCAGCCTGACGCAGAGCGGCTCCGGCCCGGCGCAGCCAAATGAAAGCGCCATGTCCTCGCTCATGGACGCCTGGCTGTCGTTGCAAGACATGGAAGGCAACGGCGAACGCAATCGCGTGCTCTATGTGTTGAAAGCGCGCGGCATGGCGCACTCAAACCAGATCCGCGAGTTCCTGATTTCGGACCATGGTGTTGACCTCGTGGACGCCTACATCGGTGTCAGCGGCGTGTTGACCGGCTCCGCCCGCGTGCAGCAAGGCGCCCTGGAAAAAGCCGTCGTGCTGGCCAACCAGCAGGAAGCCGCCACGCTCAAGCGCGAAGTGGAGCGCAAGCGCAAGGCGCTCGACCGGCAGATCGGCGATCTGCGCTCCGATTACGAAGGCGAGGCGCTGGAACTGCGGCGCATTGCCGAACAGGTCGGCACGCGAACGGTCATGCTGGGCACCGATCGGGCGGCATCAGGCCTCTTGCGCCAGGCCGACACCAACAAGGCGGCGGCCAGCACGCGGGTCAACCACAAAAATGGAAAGGCATGATTGATGAAACCTAAAACCGTCAAACATCGTCTACCCCCCCCCCCACGCAACCGTGAAAAAAAATAAAATTCGCCGCGTGATTCCGGCTTCTGCGAAATCCCCGGCCACCAAGCCCAAGGACAAGGAAGTCATGCGGTTGTTCGTGGCGGGGGACACGGCCAAATCGCGCCAGGCCGTCCTGCGCGTCCGTTCACTGTTCGAAGCGGAACTGAAAAATGGCTGCGAACTGGAAGTGATAGACATCCATCTGCATCCCGAACGGGCGCGCATCAACCAGATCGTGGCGACCCCGACGCTCATCATGGAATTCCATGTGCCGGAACGACGGTTCATCGGCAACCTGTCGACCGCCAAGGGCGTTTCCGCCGGGCTGGACTTGATTAGAAAAGATAAAACCGCACTTTGATTAAATTATGCACATGACAAATAATTCGGGTAGGGCGCGTCACTCCGTGCGCGCCGCGTCTTGTCAATCCACGCGGTTCGGCGGGCAGAGGACTGCCTGCCCTGCCAGTTTTGTCCCATTGTTCGTCATGTGCATAATCCAACACTTTAATTGATATGAAACAAATCACCATCCTGCTCGCCGAAGACCACATGATCGTGCGCGAAGGTTTCCGCAAGATGCTCGAACTCGAAGACGACTTTGAAATCGTCGGCGAGGCGCAGGACGGCCGCGCGGCTGTCGCGCTGGCAAAAAAATTCCGTCCCGACGTGGTGCTGATGGACATTGCGATGCCGCTGCTCAACGGTCTCGAAGCCACGCGGCAGGTTCTCAAAGCCGTCCCGACGACCAAGGTGCTCATGCTCTCCGCGCACAGCGACGACGCCTATGTCAAAAACGCGACCGACTCCGGCGCGATGGGCTTTCTGCTCAAGCAAACCTCCGCCCACGACGTCTGCCGCGCGATCCGTGAAATCCAAAAGGGAAACAGGTTTTTCGGCCCCTTGATTTCCAAACGCCAGGATCGCCTCAATCCTCAATCGCTCACCCGCGCGGGAGTTTCCAAAAAGAAAATGGTCGAACTGACCTCGCGTGAAATGGAAGTGTTGCAATTGATCGCCGAGGGCAAGGCCAACAAGGAAACTGCGTCCGAACTTGGCATCGGCATCAAGACCGTCGAGAAGCATCGCGAACATCTCATGCAGAAGCTTGACATTCACGACACCGCCGGCCTCACCCGTTACGCCATCAGCGCGGGCATCATCGAAAACAGTGTGCAGTTGACGATCGTATGAGCCTGTTTGCGCAAGGAGCGTTGAAGATTTTTTATCGGGTTACACCCCATAGCCCGCGCCGGAAGGAATGTTAATCTGACGGCAGTAATTTTAACAACATTCCAACAAACCAAAGGCAATGAAATTTTACATTCAAGACAGCCAAACGTCGAAGTTCATGCGGTGTGATTCCACTTGGGGCGCGGACATCAATGAAGCCTTGGATTTTTTATCGGAGCAGCGGGCTTTTTTCTTTGGCATGAAAGAGTTGAAAAATCCCTTCCATATATTAAAGGTTGCGCTGTCGGCGCATTTACCGGCGCCCATCCCGCAATTGATTTTCTCCGATGGTTCGCCAGCCCGTTCCGCCAACCCCGTTAGTGCAACAAAACACATTTACGAACCGGTTCCGCTCATGCGGCGGTTGCAATTTTCCGTTCTCGGATTGAGCGAAAGGCTTTCGGAGTTTGACGCAATTTCGAGGCTTAATTCATTTTGAACAAAGCCATCCCTGATTTCCAACCCTGCCGCCATTCTCAAAGGTTGCCATGCGCGCACCAGCCGGAAAATCGGCATTTCCATCCAGAGAAACGGACATGGGGAAAACACCCCATGGAAACGGCAAAGTTTTCAGATTATGGTGTCCTGTCATGACATCTAAAAACACGCTGCAACTTGAAAAGCCGGAGAACACGCCAGTTCAACACGGACCGGGTCCGGCCCACCGCATTCTCGTCGTGGAAGACGAACCGGACATCCGCCGGTTCACCGCCCAGGCGCTGCTTGGTTCGGGCTATCAGGTGGATGACGCCGAAAACGGTGCAGTCGCGTGGGAAACTCTTCAACTTAACAATTACGATCTTCTGATCACCGATCATAATATGCCAAAACTGACCGGTGTTGAGCTGGTCAAAAAACTGCGTTCAGCCCGCATGGCGCTGCCGGTCATCCTGGCCACGGGAAAATTACCCGTGGAGGTTCTGTCTCAAAACCCGTCGCTCCAACTGGCGGCCATGCTGCCAAAGCCCTTCTCCTTCGAGGAATTGTTGGGAACGGTGAAAGAAGTTTTGCTCGCGACCGCCCGCGACCGCGAGCAGGCCGGGCCGCCGGCAGACCTGCCGAACGTTTGCGGCTGCAATGATTTCACCCCGCAGTTGACCGTGGCATAATTCCGCCGGCTTCGTCGCAACTCAATCAGCAAAACGTCCGCTAGGGTTATACCCCGGAGGGTTACACCCCATGGCGAAACCTCCGTTGCGTGGCGTATTCTTACACCGTGATAAATAGAAATATCACGGACAACAAAAACAACAAAAACGAAAGAAAAATTATGAAAACAAATTCAAATTCCAAATGCAAAATTCTGCTGTGCCTTGCGCTGCCGCTCACTGTGGCTGCGGGCCATGCTTCCGATTCCAGCCGGTCGTTGGACACCACCACCTTCATTGATTCTCCAGCTCCGTTGGTGGCGACCGTTTCAGCGCAACAGTCGGCGGACTCGGCAATCAACAGGGAGATTTTCCACATGGTTCTCGCAGACCGGGACCTCAGCTACGACCTGCACGCCACGGTCAAGGATGGATTGGTGACCTTGGACGTTGCTTCGTCTGACGTAACTGAACGGCAGAGGGTCGTCAACGAAATCTGGGAATTGCACGGCGTGAACCAGGTGAAGAATGAACTTGGTGTCAATATGCCATCAACAGAAACACCTGTCGTCGTGCGTTGATCTGCGGTGGAGCGCCGGCTTCCGAAGTCGGGGCGGCGCTCCCTTCCCGCAGTTTTTGTTTGCGCCGGCATTTTCTGGGCGGTGGCATCATTGATTATGGATGAAAACGGCCTCGCTTTTTGGATGACTTTGGCGGGCATGGAAGAAATGATCGCGGTGGTGAAGGAGAATTCGGAAAACAATCCTCCACCTTCCAAAATGAAGAGGCATTAGTTTGTGGCGGATGTGTAAGTGCCAAAAGAAAAACGACGATGAAGTTTCTAAAACTTATTCCATGACTTATGCCTTTTTCACCGGCCGCTCGTTCTATCAATTGACTTTTGCCCGAATCCGCGTTTAATTCGATTTCATCAAATTATTTGAATACATTTTGCTGGCGGCCAGTTCCCTTTTTGTGATTGTGGACCCGCTGGCCGTCGTGCCGGCGTTTCTGGCCATGACGCCGGACGATACGGCGGAACAGCGCATCCGCACGGCGCGTCTGGCGTGTTGCGTGACGGCGGGCGTGCTCCTGCTGTTTTCCGTGGCCGGCCAACTGGTTTTCAAGGTCATGGGC
>DATCDZ010000065.1:0-13290 GCA_036510395.1 Verrucomicrobiia bacterium | reverse complement strand
CAGCGTGTTGGCATTGTAGTTCCCGCTGATTAAATCCATTTTGCCGTCCCCGTTGACATCCGCCGCCGTGACGGGAACAGGATGGGCGCCCCCGCCCGGCGAAGAGGAAATGACAAACCCGCCGCTGCCATCGTTGGTCAGCACCGTCAGGGAGTTGTCGAGGTAGTTCGCGCTGATTAAATCCATTTTGCCGTCCCCGTTGACATCCGCCGCCGTCACGGTATGAGGTTGGGTGCCCACGCCCGGCGAGGAGGACAAGGTGAAGTTGCCCCAAACCGGCGGCGTGATGGCGCCCAACGAATTCACGAAGAGGTTGACATTCGTCACGCCCGCGCCGTTGCCGCTGAACGTGCCGCTGATGTTCACCCCGCTCGCGCCGTTGGTCACCACCGTCGCCGGCAGTTGCGCCAGTGAAATTGTGCCGGAAAGGTTCGCCGCCGAAACCGTTCCGCTCACGTTGCTGGCGGTGCCGGCAAACATGGCATAAGGCGCGGGCAGAATTTCCCGGCGCGCCGACAGCGGGGTGAAGCCGCCCGCGCTGCCGTTGGTGCGCACGCCGATGTCCAGCCAGCGCGCGTTGCCGTCAAAGACGCCGCCAAAATCCAGTTGCACGGTGAACAGGCCGTTGGTGACGCCGACGGGCGAATTGGTGAGCGGCCCGGCCACCAGCGTGGACGGATTGTTGCTGGCATCGTAAAGCGCGAATTGCAAATCGTAAATGCCCGTGGCCGGGCTGCCGTTGTCCAGCAACCGGCCTTGGTAGGTGAACGCCGTGCCCTGGGCGAAGCAAGTTGAGATCTGAACGTTGAGCGCTGAAAGCAGAACCAGCGCGATGAGGAATTGTTTAATTTGATTCTTCATATAAAAAACTTTTCCAGAGTTTGCGGGATGAAGGGGATGACGAACAGGAAATAAAACCGGTTGCGGGGAGGACCGGCTTTCCGGGAGCAGACGGATGAACCAAGCCAGCCCACGCCAAAATGGCGCCTCGTGACCCCAGTTGAAGTTGATTCTGCTGTTTTCTTACTTGGCATAAACCACTCCCGACATTGTGAAAACCGGCTCTGACCGGAATTGATTTTTAATATGGCAAATAAAGATTACTAAAGCGAGGCTTAAACCGGCGTGACCGCCTGCCGTGGTTCTGGTTTTTCTTTACCGTCGCCGTGTTGCTGCTCTCGGCGATGTCGGCTGAGGTGCAATGCCCCAGGTGTTTGACGTGGACAGCACGAGCTGGCACAACGAACAAATCCGGCTTTCAGAAGTTTTGTCCGACGAGGAACACCGTTCCGCCCGCGCCACCACCCTTAACGCCCATTACACCGCGCCGGTTGTCATCCGCTCCATGTATGAGGCTGCGCAGCGGTTTGGTTTTAAGGGCGGACAGATTCTGGAACCGGCCAGCGGCATCGACCATTTCATCGGTCTTATGCCGGAGGCGATGCTGAAAAATTCAGCCATCACCGGCATTGAAATTGATCCGTTGACCGCGCGCATCGCCAAGGCGTTGTATCCTGATGCCGACATCCGCGAGCAGCCGTTTGAAAAATCAAAACTCATGGATGATTCTTTCGACCTCGCCATCTCCAATGTGCCGTTCGGTGATTACACCGTCCATGACCCGCGCTGGAATGATTTCAAGTTTCCCATCCACGATTATTTCTTTGCCGCCCCGCTCGACAAGGTGCGTCCGGGCGGCCTGCTGATGTTTGTCACGTCGCGTCACACGCTGGATAAACTGGATTCGACTCTGCGTGAAACGCTCTCCAACAAAACTGAATTCCTTGCTGCGATTCGTCTGCCCAACACCGCGTTCAAGAAAAACGCCGGCACGGAAGTGACCACCGACATCGTGATGCTCCGCAAACTGCGCGTTGGTGAATCCCCGCCCGGCCCGGCATGGAAAACGACGATAGATTTTACCAACGACCGTCAGGAAAAGTTTTCCATTAACGAATACTTCGCCGCCCGTCCTGAAATGATGCTGGGCAAAATGCGGCTCGCTCGTGGAATGTATCGGGACGGCGAGCCGGTGCTGATGCCTGATGACCGGGACTTGGGCGAGGCACTGGCACAGGCGGTTGCGCGGCTGCCCCAAAACATTTACAAAGTCCAAACCGAATCAGCCGCCGAAAAAACTTTCGACCCGGCGATTCCCGCGCCGGATTACATCAAACCCAATGCCTATTGCGTTCACGAGGATGGCCGGTTGTGCGTGAACGAAGATGGTGTCCTGTGTCCGCTGGATGATATGCCCGTCGAGACCCGTTCGCGGATTCGACGGTTGATTGACGTGCGGGATGCGGTGCGGGATTGCCTGCGCTCGCAAATTGACGGCAGTGGTGAGGAGCGCGTGATTGAGACCCGCGAAAAACTAAATCATGCCTACGACCGCTTCATTGCCCGTTTCGGCCCCATCAATGCCACGGTCAATCAGCGGGCTTTTCACGGCGACCCGGATTTGCCGCTGCTGCTCTCGCTGGAAAACTACGATGAGGAAACCAGAGTGGCGGTCAAAGCCTCGATTTTCCGCGAGCGCACCATCCATCACAAACAGCCGGTCAAATCGGCAGGCTCGCCCAAAGAGGCGTTGCTCGTTTCTTTGAACGAGAAAGGCCGGGTTGATCTCGACCACATGGTTTCTTTATTGGCCCGGCCGGCTGCGGACTTTTTGCCAGACTTGAAAGGGATGGTTTTTCTCAACCCGGAAACCAAACAATGGGAAACCGAAGACCAATACCTGTCCGGCAATGTCCGCGAGAAACTTGTCGCCGCCGATTCTGCCAGCGTCGCCGATGCCCGCTTCCGCGCAAATGTCGAAGCGTTGAAATCGGTGCAACCATCGGATTTGCCCGCGACTGAAATTGACGTGCGGCTTGGCGCGTCCTGGTTGCCACCATCGGACGTGCAGCATTTCGTCCACGGGTTACTCGGCGTTCCGTCGGGCGTTGAGGTTGGCCACATCCACGCGCTCGGTTCGTGGCACGTCACCGCCAATTGGGAGGCAAAAGAGGCGACCGCCAACACGACTGATTGGGGAACGAACCGTTATACCGCCCTTGAACTCATCGAAGAAACGCTCAATCTCAAAACGCCCACTGTTTATGATTATGTGGACAAGAAGCCCGTCGTCAACGCACAGTCCACCGAGGCCGCACGAGAAAAACAGGAGCGCATCAAGGAACGGTTTTCAAAATGGATCTGGTCGGATGATGAACGGCGGGAACGGCTCGTGCGTCTTTATAACGACACGTTCAACCATTCGCGCGTTCGGACATTCAACGGCGAACACCTGACCTTGCCGGGAGCCAGTGCGGCCGTGCAACTTCAAGGACACCAAAAGTCGGGTGTGTGGCGCACTTTGCAAACGCCAAACATATTGCTCGGCCACGTCGTCGGCGCGGGCAAGACCTACACGATGGTTGCCGCCGCGATGGAGTTGAAACGGCTGGGCTTGGCGCGCAAGCCCCTGTTTGCCGTTCCTAATCACATGCTCGGCCAGTTTTCCAGCGAACTGCTCATGTTATATCCGGGCGCAAACATTCTTGTGGCGGGCAAGGAGGACTTCGAAGCGCAGAACCGCAAGAAACTATTCAGCCGCATCGCCACCGGCAATTGGGATGCCGTCATCGTCACGCACTCCGGCTTTGAGCGTATCCCGTTGTCGCGCGAAACCCAGGAGCGTTTCTTCAAAGAGCAGTTGGAGGAATTGGAAAAAATCAAACGGGAACACGCCAACCCGGACAACCGGCGCATGGTGAAGGAACTGGAAAAAGCCAAGAAGCGTCTGGAAGCCAAACTCGAAGCCCTTGCCGCCACGCATAAGAAAGACAACACGCTGACGTTTGAGGAACTCGGCATTGACCGGTTGTTTGTGGACGAGGCGCACTACTTCAAAAATCTTTTTACGTCTCCAAGATGACGCGCATTGCCGGGCTGCCGCAGACGGCGAGCGAACGCGCCTTCGATATGTATTTGAAAGTTCGTCATATTCAATCCGTGAACAACGGCGGCGGAGTCGTGTTTGCCACCGGCACGCCCATCGCCAACAGCATGGCCGAGATGTTCACCATGCAACGCTATTTGCAGCCGGACGATTTGAAAAAACATAACCTGAATCATTTTGATTCATGGGCGGCCACCTTCGGCGAGCCGGTGACGGCGATGGAACTTTCCCCGGACGGCGCGGGCTACCGGATCAACACGCGCTTCGCCCGGTTCGTCAACGTCCCGGAGCTGATGCAGATTTTCCGGCAGACGGCGGACGTGCAGACCGCGCAGATGCTCAATCTCGCGCGTCCGAAATTGGAAGATGAAAAACCAACCATCCGTAATGCGCCGGCCTCGGCGGAACTGAAGGAGTTTGTCGAAGGTCTCGCGCGACGCGCCGAGGCGTTGAAACGCGGACGCGTTGACCCGCGTGAAGATAATATGCTCAAGATCACCACCGAAGGCCGCAAGGCCGCGTTGGATTTGAGATTGATGAAACCCGGCTTGCCGGACGATCCGCAGAGTAAAGTGAATCTTGCCGTGGAAAGCATTCATCGGATTTGGGAGGCAACCAAGGACAATCGTTCAGCGCAGCTTGTGTTTTGCGATTTATCCACGCCGCAAGACCGTGGCTTTTCCGTTTATCGAGACATGGCCGACAAATTGAAACGTCTTGGTGTTCCTGAAAATGAAATCGCCTTTATTCAAGATTACGACGCCGACAATGCGAAGCTGGCGCTGTTCCGTTCCGTCCGCGCGGGCAAGGTTCGTGTGCTGTTTGGCAGCACGCAGAAAATGGGTTCTGGCACCAATGTTCAGGAACGCCTGATTGCGCTGCATCATCTGGACGCGCCGTGGCGACCGGCCGACGTGGAGCAGCGCGAAGGACGCATCCTGCGGCAGGGCAATCGAAATTCCAGCGTGCAGATTTACCGTTACGTCACGGAAGGCTCGTTCGACGCCTATATGTGGCAGACGTTGGAGACCAAGGCCAAGTTCATCGCGCAGGTAATGAGCGGTGATATGACCATGCGCCGCCTCGAAGACATGGACTCCGCTGCTTTGACCTATGCCGAGATCAAAGCTATTGCGTCCGGCAATCCGCTCGTCATCGAAAAGGCCCAGGTTGATGCCGAGTTGATCCGATTGACCCGGCTGCGCTCTGCCCATGCCGAGGAACAATATCGCATCCGTAGCAGCCTGCGCCATTCGCACGAGGAGGTTGAGACCTGGACGGAACGGCTGGCAAACTTGCGCGAGGATTTAACCGGGCGGCAGGATACATCCGGCGACCGGTTTCGCATCGAACTGGACAAACAGACTTTGGACAATCGCGGCATTGCCGGGGAATTGCTTTTGCGGCGTGCAGAGAAAACTAAAACTCGTTTTGGCGAGGACATTCGCATCGGACGATTCGCTGGTTTCGATATGTTCATCCGCTCAGGTTTCAATAATACCGCCGAACTCGTGCTGCGGGGCAAAAACAGTTACAGCAGCCGCGTTACCGATACGGCCCTGGGCATCATCCGTTCGCTGGAATCCGAGGTGCAGGGTTTTGAGGAACGCGCCGCACGGCTGGAATCCGACATCAAGGATTCGCAAAAGCGCGCCACCGAATTGGAGGCCAAGGTTGGTGCGCCTTTCGAGAAGGAGGAGCGTTATCACAAGCTGGTCAACCGCCAGTCAGAAATTGAAGAGCAGCTTGACCTCACCAAAAATCAGGCTCCGGTTCAGGCGGAGGCCACTACCGACGACGAGACCGAGGAAAAGATTTCACAGCAACAAACCCAAACAAAACCAAACGGACAGAACCGAAGGTCTGCGGTTCGTGTTTGAAAAGAGCAGTAAAATGACTTTGCCTGAATCACTTGAAAACTCCTGCCCCAAGGACGGTGTTTTGAACAAGCAGGAATCTATTGGAAAGGAAAATAATCCTATTCTCAACTCCATGCGAATGGCATTTAGCATAAAGGAGGTGGCAGAGATTTTGGGCGTATCAGATAAAACTGTGCGTCGGCTCATTAACCGAAAATTATTACGCCCTTCCCGCGCGCTCCGTCATCTTCTGATCTCCAAAAAGGAAATCGAGCGATTCCTTCAAGAGACTTGAGTTCCGTGGGATTTGCGTCCCAAACGCAACTCGAAACCTGCTGCCCGAAACGGTCACATCACGAAGTCCGTCAGCTTATCTGTGAATCGTGCGGGACGCACTTTTTGCAATCGGAAAAGCCCAAAGCGGCGGCATATTCCTCCTAACCTCCTCCTAACCGGCAGGAAAAATTGGCGGGTTTGAGAGTCCTTATGAGTCCAGGCAAAAAATCAAAATGTCATTGATTTCACAGGTGATTGTCCAAATGAGGGCAGATGGTGGAAAATGGGTCTAAACGGCTGAATCTTTTTGCGAACGAGACGCTCTACCAACTGAGCTAAGACCCCGGCCTTCCACCGGACGCCCATAGCTTTGCCAAAAAATCCGCCGGGCGCAACAGGTTTGTGCGCGCAGTCGCGGCGGCAATTTGAATGTGCAAATTTACTGCTGCCGAACGCGATAAAAGCGGCAGGGGAAATTGGTGGCGTCGGGATCAAGGAGGTTGAAGAGGTTTGTCACCGCCATGTTGGTGCTGATGGGAGTCCAGTGCAGCAGGTTGGTGGAGGCCTCCAGCACATAAGTGTTGCCGCTCGCGCCTAGGAATCCCATCTGGAAGACATTGTCGCCGGTGAATCCCGCCGAGGTGAACGAAAGCGGCTGCACGAAGAACAGCGCGCCCGTCGCGATGCTGTTGTCATAGCCGTCTTCAAAGGCGCTGGCCATGAGCGTCGTCCCGCTGTTCGTCAGGTTCAACCCCCCTGAATACAGGAACGAATTGGTCGTGGGCAGCGAGCCGTCCAGCGTGTAGTAGATCGCCGCATTCGTGTCGGGCGACTGCAATGCGACGTTGACGGACGCCCCAAACGTGCCGCCGGCGGGCGTGATGGCCGGAGGCGCGAGCGCGGGCGTGCCGGGCAAACTGTTGATCCAGTCCGTGAACACCTGCACGGCGTTGGTGTCAATCAGGCTGCGCGCCAAAGGCGGCATTTTGTAAAGGTCATTGGTCGTGTTTATGCGCTCCCAGATCGTTGAGCGCCAGACATCCTTGGGCGCGATGATTTTGGCGTTGTCCACGCCCAGCGAATGCGCCGCCGGATAGTTGGTGATATTCTGCAACGCCAGCGGCGTGTCGTAACGCGCGTCAAACGTGATGCCCGTGCCGCCGGGCTGATGGCATTGCGCGCAGTTGGCGTCGAGATAGGAACGGGCTCGATTTTCCAGCGACGCGGTGAGGTTGGTCAGCGCGGACATCTGGTCAAAGTTGCTGATGCCGCCTTCGTCAAACGCCGGGTTGAACAGCCCCAGCCGGTTCAAAGTGCGCAGTTGGTTGTCCGTGACACCGGTGGCGGGATAAGCCAGGTTGCCGTTCAACTGCCGCGTGTTGACGCCGAGGACATAGTTCGCCACGGGCGTGTGGCACGTCAGGCAGTCCGCCGGGCTGGGATAATACCACGTCTGCGTCCGCACCCCGCTCGCGTTGGTGATGAGGATGTCCTCGTTCGAACTGGTCAACAGCAGATCGGCATCGCTGTTGTCCGGCCGCCATTTGTAGGTCACCCCATAGACCGCGCCGTTGATGTCCCGCACCAGCAGCCGCGTCTCAAGCCGCCGCAAGGGTGTGTTGGCATTGGTTTCATCCACGACGAGGTCGAAGTTTTTCACGAACACCGTTCCTGCCGGGAACGTCCATGAGTTGGTCGGCGCAAATTGAATCTGTTCATCGGGCGTGATCAGTCCGCCGTTGTTGGGCAGCGCCATGTAACGGCTTTTCACCGCGCCGTCCGACCACAGCGGCGTGCTGGGAACGTAGGGAATCAATCCATCGGCAGGAATCCGATTGGTCATGTCGTCGAACGCGCCGGTTTCTGACAGCAACGCCGGGAGCGTGCCGTTGAACGTTGTCGGCATACTCAAGAATGCGCTCACAGAGGCATTGGTCGTCAGGCCGTAGGGCGCTCCGCTCCCCGCGTTGACCGTGATGTTGACGGGTGCCGACGTGCTGCCCAACCCGCTGCCATCGGTGGCCACCGCCCTCAACGCATAACTGCCAGCGGCAAGACCGGGAACCGTCATCTCATAAAGCGGCGCTTCAACGCTGTTGCTCAATGTTCCCAGCAGGCTGCCATTGGCGTAGAAGCTGACCGTGCCAACCGGGTTGTAGGGAGCATCCGCATTCGCGCTGACCGTCACGCTGGCATCGGCTGTGTAAATGGAGCCGTCGGCAGGACCGGCCATGACAACGGTGGGTGGCGGGTTTGTGTAGGGATACAATTGAGTCTGGGGAATGACGGTCTGCGCCGTCGAGAGGCTGCTCCATTGAAGTTGCGCAACGGTTCCGCCCCCGTTCTGATAATACTCCATCCGGATGTTGTATAGCCGTTGCGCTTTAAGGGTGATCGTTCCCTGATAGGTCGTTGCCCCTTCATCAATCCAACCGTTGACCAGTTCCTGCCCGTTGACCCACAGGCGCACGCCGTCGTCGGCGGTGGCATAAAACGTATAGGTCTGGCTGAATTGCGGCTGCACAGACCCCGTCCAGCGCACGGTAAAATCGGTTTGACCTACGCTTGGATCCGGCCCGGCGCTGCTCCAGTCGAAGTTCACCACCGCGTCGGTCCGCACCAATGTAGGCGAACCTGTGTAAGGAGAAGCCGAAGTGCGATTGGAGTAATATGCGCCCGACAGCCCGGTTCCGCCGCCGATGGCGGAACTGTTGATGAACGTGGTGCTGGCCACGCCGCTGTTGACCATTCCCGACACGGCGGCGACGGCTTGCAGCAGGACACTGTTCGTCAAATTGAACGGCCCGGTGTAAAGCAGTGAACTGATGGTCGGCGTCGTGCCATCAAGCGTGTAGTAAATAGACGCGCCCGCTGTCGTGTCCGCCAGCGTCACGGTCACGGAATTGGTGAAGATGCCGCCGCCCGGTGAAATGGTGGGCGTCGTTACAAAAAGTCCCGTGCCATAAACCGACAAGGCATATTCCGCGCCGACATAGACTTTGCCATTGATCACGGTGGGCATGGTGAATTTGACCGCGCCACCGGGATTGTCGCGAGACGGGTTCATGCTGCTGTTGTAAAGCTCCTGCGCGAGATTGGTGGCGTTGTAGGCGTGCAAAACGGCCGGCCCGCCGCTGGCATAGGCGTCGCCCTGAATAACCCAGGCGATGGCGTTATCCAGACCGTTGGCGGAAATGACCGGGGTGGAGCCATGATAGCCAAACGAAGTGCTGGATTTGGACACGGGCGCGGGCGTGATCACAGCGTTGGAAATGAAAAACGCCTTCATCACATCGCTGTCGCCCTGATAGTAAATCTGGTGGTTGAAATAAGCGGGTGATTCAAACGCGGAGCCGATCGCCCCGGGAACTTCCTGCACAATCTGATCGTCATTGGCGGTGTTGTAATGCCCCATGTTGTCACGGTCCACCAGATAGATTTTCCCTTCTTTGCCCGCGCCGATGATCAAATGCGGATGGCTGGTGCTGCCTACCGCATCGGGCAGCAGCATCGGGCCGCCTGAACCAAGGTCCGCGTCGGAGGCCGCCAGGCTTGCCTGATTGTAAGGTGTGAAATAGTCCGCCACCGCCAGCCGGTTTGAAGCCGTTGAAAGCTTCATGAAACTGTCGGCGTAATCGCCGCCGTTGGTGTTGGCGCTGAAGGAGCCGTTGCCCACTTCAAAATATAAATTGGTATTGACATCCACGGACAGGCCGTTGCCGCCCATCCAAAGGCCGCCCTCGGCGGCATTGGCTCCAAAGACGGCGACGGTGGCATTAGGCGTGGTGTTAAAAACAAGGTTGGTCTGCAACACCAGATTGGTGGCGTTGAAATCCAGCACCCAGCCGTGATAAGGATCGGTGTCCGCGAAACCGCTGTAGGAGACATATACGATTCCACCGGCCAGCGTCAGGGCGGGCCGCTGAAGCTCCTGTTCGGCGTTGAAGGTCACCACCCCGTTCACGCTGTCCACGCCCTTTCCCGGCACGGAGGCGGCGACGATGACGGGACTGTAAGGTTGCTCGGTGCCATCCGTGATTTTCAACGCGTGAATGCGATGCACGAAATTGTTTCCGGTTCCTTCCTGCGTGAACGCATCCAGATACATCGTGCCTGAAACCGGGTCAATCACGGGCGTGCTCGTGATGCCCATCGCTGGGACGATGTCATGGTAAGCGCCGTAACGGTTGCCGAAGTAGTTGTTCGGCATCACCGCATACTGGCCAAGATTGATGGACCACAGCAATCCTCCGTCGGGGCCTGCATTGCTGTCGGCGTCGAAGGCATAGACGGTGTCGTGTTCGGTGACGACATACACCACGTTGTGGATGCCCTGTCCCGGAATGTTGACACCGCTGACATAAAGCGGCTCGGCATAGACATGGCCGTCCACCGGATAAGTGAACAGCTTGCCGAAGGTGGCGGGATTCACACTTGCAAGCATGAGCAGAACTTCGTTGGTGTTCGCGCCCTGCCGGGTGTTGTCATAATGATAAGTATAGACGTTCAAGGCCGACGGATTTTGCGGCGGCAGCACGGTCAAAATGGCCGGCAGGCTGTTGGTTGCGCCCAGATAATTGGAAGCGACCAGCGAATAAGTTCCCGCTGAACCCGCCTGCAATTGAGACAGCGACAAGCTGCTGGCCGTGGCATACGGAAGATTGGTTCCATCGTGCTGCCATTGCAATGAAATGGGCGGCGTGCCTTGCACCGAGGCGCTAAACGTGACCAACCCGCCGACGTAGTTAGTGGCCGCCGCCGGTGTTGGTTGTTCTGTGAAAATGGGCGGCGCAGGCAGCAAAATGGTCAAAACCGCCAAGGCGCTGGTGACACTGTCATAGACGTTGGTGATGACGACGGAATAATTGCCCGCTTCATTCGCATTAAGGTTGGAAAGGGTCAAAGTGTTCGTCAGCGAGCCGATGATGCCGGCCCCGTCGGTCAGGTTGGTGCCATTGAACTGCCATTGGTAGAACAGCGGCCCCGTGCCGCTGACGGCAGCGGTGAAAGTGGCGGTCTGGCCAGCAACAAGGCTTTGCGACTGGGGCTGGGTCGTTATCACCGGCGCACCTGTCACGACCAGCGGCGTGAAGACGGCGGCGGTGAGCGCCATTTTTTGGGTGCCGGTTCCACCGGACGTGAGCGTGTAAGTAAAGGTGTCCGCTCCGATGTTCAGATTGGCGATATAACCCATGCTGCCGTAGGTGGTGTCGTTGGCATTGGAATCAATGGCTGGTATACCGCCGGTTCCGGTGATGGTGAAAGTGCCGCCCGGAGTGTCGTTGGCGTAAACACCGTTCACGGCGGCCCATGCGGCGGACGGAACGCCAGACACGCCAAAGTTGACAGAGGTGTCGCCGCCCGTGACGACGGATCCGGTCAACGGCGGCGAGTTGGTGACAACGCCGCTGAGGGTGTAGGCCGAGAGCCAGACGCTCGCGTTATTTGCCGTGCCGGTGATGTTATGTGTGCCCGGCGCGGGGTTGAAGAGGTAAAAGATTGAAACATTTCGATACACAGTCGCGGTGGTGGTCGTGACGGCCTCGACAAGGGTCTGCGGACCATAGGACAGGCTGGCAGGTGCGGTGGTGGAATTTCCCCGGTCGGTTTCCAGCACCACCAGCACGCTGGCTCCCGCCGTGACGGTGAATGGCAGGTTGATAGCCGTCGTGGCAGCGTAGGTGATGGTTGTCGAGCCGTCTTGCAGGGCAATTGCCGCCTTGGCCGGTCCCGGCAATAGCGTCAGTGCGGCCAGCATGACGGGCAGCGTCCGAAAAAAACTGGAGGGCGGGGGTTTCATTTTCTGATCAGTTTGAACTTCGTCAACACCTGTGTCCGGGCTTATATTCCCCCCTGAACCGACTTTGTCCGGCAACTTGCCGATAGATTTCCGGCCTGGGCAGTTATCGGCATATACAGGACATTCATCGAGGCTACCATTTGAACGAATTGCAAAAATAATTTAGGATATTATAAATTTGAATCTAACTCTGGGCAGGGCAAAGTCAAGGCGGCATCAAAAGAAATCCTTCCAAAAAAACAAATCGTCGCGGATTTTTTCAAATGCAGAATCAAAGTCATTTGACCTCCGCTGCGGCGTAATGGCCGGCAACTTCCGTTGAGATTCACGGCGGCCGTCTTTTCGAGCAATGCGGAAAATTTGCAGACACACCGCCGGACAGTTCCGGCCAAGGTGTAACGATGCGGTTTTTGCAAAAACCAGCCGGCGTCGCCCGGATTGAAACGACGCGACGGCATGATTTCCATTTCGGAACTGGCGTTTCCCACAAGTTCGTGTTAAAACTTCAAGTGTGAAATCTAATCTTCGATCAGCGCTACTCGCCACGACGGCCTGTGGTGCGCTGTTGATGCTGGCATCCAGCAGCCGCGCTGCCGACGACTATCAGATTTTTGTTTCCAACGAACATTCCGGCACCGTCACCGTCATCAACGGCGCGGATTTCAAGGTCACCGACACCATCATCGTCGGCAAACGTCCGCGCGGCATCCACGCCACTCCTGACGGCAAGACCGTCTATGTCGCGTTGAGCGGCACGCCGATAGAAGCGCCACCCACGCTCGACACCAACGGCAATCCGGTTTTCGTAAAAGGCCATGACGATGACAACGCAAAATCTGACAAAGCCGCCGACGGCATGGGCATCATTGACGCCGTGCAAAAAAAATTCCTGCGCAAAATCCCCATCGGCTCCGATCCGGAACAGTTCTGCATAAGCCCGGACGGAAAACGGATTTACATTTCCAACGAAGATGTCGGTGCGGCAACCGTTCTCGACACTGAAACCGGAAAAAATCTGACGTTCATTCCCGTCAGCCGCGAACCCGAGGGCGCGGGCGTGCGGCCTGATGGAAAAGTTTTCTACATCACCTGCGAAACCGGCGGCGATGTGTTTGCGATAGACGCGGAAACTTTCAAAATCATCGGTCACATCGTCGTTCACCCGCGCCCGCGCAGCATCGCGTTTCTGCCGGACGGCTCGCGCGCGTTCGTGCCGTCGGAATCCGTCGGCGAATTGAACGTGATTGACACGGTGAACCAAAAACTTTTGCAAGTCATCACCCTTCCAAAAGGCTCGCGCCCGCAGTGCGTGATCGTCTCGCCTGACGGGAAAAAAGTCTATGCCAGCACCGGGCGCGGCGGCACGGTGGTCGTCGTGGACGCGAACACTTACGAGGTGCTGAACACGA
>DATCDZ010000064.1:0-3638 GCA_036510395.1 Verrucomicrobiia bacterium | reverse complement strand
AACAAAGTCCTGTCTAACTGGCCGTTCGCGCCGGACAAGGGGCCGCACGGAATCGCAATTGTGCCGGACGGCAACGGCCTGCTCGCGGCGTGCGCCAGCAAACTGGTCTTATTGGATCGTTCCAGCGGAAAAATTATCGCGACCGCCACCACCGGCGCGCGCGTAGATGAAATGACCTACGATCCCGGATTGGGTCAGGCTTATTGCGCGAGTCGCAGCGGAAACATTTCGGTGGTGGGCGTCGCCGCCGACAAATTGACCGCACTCGGCGATGTGCCGGACGAAACGGGAACTGGCAGCATCGTTGTTGACCCGAAAACACATACCGTGTGGATTGCCTATCACAAAGGCGATCAATGCTTCGTGCAGCCGTTCACGCCGGCCAAGTAAATGAATAGATTAAGGAATTGCCTTTATGTGCGCTGCGCTGAAAAGTGTCGGCTCAATGACATATTTATATTTCCCGGCATAATTTGATATGTCGGCCTGAACCTACAGACCAAGCATGACAAAACTGTAATTTTGAAATCATTGTCCTTTCATCTGCGTCTGACAGAGTGTCCATGCAAATCAACTCAACTTTAATATGAAAAAACTGACACATCTCCCGTGCGTTATGCTTGGCATCGGCCTGCTGGCTGGCAACGCTTTCGCTCAAACCGACACTCCTTACAAGGTTCGCGACACCACCCAGCTCATGGGCAACGGCGGCATTGATTATGTCTGTGTGGACAATGACGGACGGCGCGTTTATGTGCCGCGCGGCACAAATACGTTTGTATTCGATCTGGACACGCACAAATACATCGGTGCCATCGCGGGCATCGGCGGTCATGACATTGCCATTGATACTGCCTCGCATCACGGCATCAGTAGCAGCAATCCGCTCGGTATGTTCGACACGCAGACGATGCAGAAGATAAAGGGCATTGACGTCCAAGGCCGTCCCGATGGCATCCTTTTTGAACCGTTGACGGATCGTGTTTATGTTTTCAGCCACGCATCGCCCAGCATCACGGTGGTTGATCCCAAGGATGGCTCAGTTGTCGGGACGATTGATATTCCTGACGGCGGAATGGAGCAGGCGCGAAGCGACGGTCAGGGTCATGTGTATGCGGACGTGGAGAACCAGAAAAAAATCGCCGTCATAGATGTCAAAACCCTCAAGGTCCTCAACCTGTATGACCTCGGCGACAGTGCGGGCGAACCGGGCGGCCTCGGCCTGGACGCGAAGAACCACATTCTCTTTGCCATGTGCGCGAATCCTTCCGTCTGCGTGGTGGTGAATGCGAACGATGGAAAAGTTTTGGCCATACTGCCCATCGGCAACGGCACGGACGGCGGCGGGTTCAATCCCAACACCATGGAAGCCTGGAGTTCGCAACGCGACGGCACGCTGACCATCATCAAGGAAAACAGCCCCACCAGTTTTGCGGTGGAACAAACCGTGCAGACCAAGACGGGTTGCAAGACCTCCGCGCTCGACACGAAGAACAACCAGATAGTTTTGATCTGCACCGAACGTCTGCCGCAGGCGGCCACGGCCACGCCCGCGCCAGCACCGGACACAAACGCACCCGCCGGTGGACGGCGCGGCGGACGCGGCGGACGTGGTGGTCCCGGTAACCTCGACGTGCTTTGGGTTGGCCGTTGATTGGGTGAATTTGAAGGAGTTAGACTTCCCAAAACCGCTTGGCACCAAATCGTGCAACCTGTCATTGAACTGGATGATTTGAACGTGCGTTTCGGCGAGCGGGAGATTTTGAAGAGTCTCCGCATCGCTTTGTCCGGTCGCATCATCGGCCTGCTCGGTCCCAATGGCGCTGGCAAATCCACCCTGATTCACACTCTGCTGGGGTTCTGCCCGGCCAGCTCCGGCACTGCAAAGATTCTCGGACACGACATCCGTGCAGAAGCGGACAAAGTTCGCACGCTGGTCGGTTATATGCCGGAAAACGATGCACTGATCGCGGACATGACAGCGGTGTCGTTTGTGCGGATGATGGGGGAACTGTCCGGGCTGACGGAAGAAGCCGCATTGGAACGGGCGCACGAAGTTTTGTTTTACGTCGGGCTGGGCGAAGCACGTTATCGCCAGTTGGGCACTTACTCGCTTGGCATGAGACAACTTGCGAAACTTGCGCAAGCCATAGTGCATGGCCCGCGCCTTTTGATTCTCGATGAACCCACCAATGGCCTCGATCCCGCCGCTCGCACGCGCATGATCAAGCTCATCCACGACATGAAAGATTCGGGCGAAATGCACCTGTTGCTCTGCTCGCATTTGTTGCGCGATGTGGAGGAAACCTGCGAGGACGTTTTGATTTTGAAACAGGGCCGCATCGTTCACTACGCGAATTTGGAAAGCGAGCGGCGCACGAACAAACGCTTCGTGGAAATCCAAACTCATGGTGACGACGCGGGCTTTGCCGAAGCGCTCACCGCCATCGGTTGCGAATGTTCCGCCGCAGGCAACGGACGGTTCAAAGCGGTGCTGCCGGAAGAATTTGAATTGCGCGAAATTTACCGCGTCGCCGCCGGGCGTGATTTGCAATTGCGGCGGCTCAATTACCGGCGTGACACGCTGGAGGACATTTTTATGAAAGCGATGGAGGTTTGAAATGGCGGTTCACAAACACACCTACAAAGATTACACCGGCCCGCGGACTCCGGCTTGGTCGCGGTTCCTCGTGCTGGCACGATTTGGCTTCGCGCGGGTGTATCATCTGAAATTTCTGTTTCTGTTCAGCATCGGTTGCCTGTTTTATCCGCTCGTCTGCGCCGCCTATATTTATTTGTCGCACAACCCGTCGTTCCTCGCGCTGTTCAGCATCCCGGCCGACCGGCTGCCTCACGTGGATGGCCGGTTCTTCTATTTTTACAGCATCGTTCAAGGCGCTTTGGCGTATTTACTCACGGCATTTGTGGGACCGGTTTTAGTCACGCCAGATTTTGCCAATGGCGCGATGCCTCTCTATTTCAGCCGGCCATTTTCGCGCGCTGAATATGTCGCCGGCAGAATTAGCGTATTGCTGATTCTACTCTCACTCATTACCTGGATTCCGGGCTTGGTGTTGTTTGCCATTCAATCCAGCATCGAAGGATGGGATTGGATGACGGGAAATCTCTGGCTGGCCAGTGCCATTGTTTCTGGATTGTTTGTCTGGATTGTCGTCCTCTCGTTGATCGGATTGGCACTTTCGGCGTGGGTGCGATGGAAAATTGGCGCGGGCGCGTTAGTCCTCGGCGTGATTTTCGCCGGCGCGGGCTTCGGCGCGGCTATCAACAGCTTGATGCGCACCAATTACGGCGCGCTGATTGACCTGACGCAGGTGGCCCATACTATCTGGTCTTATTTGTTTCGTTACGACACCGGCACCGAAATGTCTTTGACCAGCGCGTGGATTGTTCTGGTCGTGACCTGCGTCATCTGCCTGTGGCTGCTGGCCAAACGAATCCGGCCTTTCGAGGTGATTAAATGACCGACAGCGCGAACATCACCCTCGACAACGTCTCGCGCTTTTACGGCGAAGTGCTCGGTGTCAATCGCGTCACGCTCTCGATTCCGCCGGGGATCACCAGCCTCGTCGGTCCGAACGGCTCCGGCAAAATAACGCTGATGAATTTGATGACCGGCC